>JAJXTW010000046.1 GCA_021783455.1 Nitrospirota bacterium
AAAGTCCAGAAAAGAACCTTCCTGGGCGCATGAAAAAGCCTGCGGTGTTCCTGCATCTCATATACCAGTTCGCACGTGCGCTCCCTACTGAGAATCACTTCCCTGAATAGGCGTCGGCAAAAGAACATGCTTTTCTGCGCAAATCGTCCCGCGCGATTACAAAAGGGCTCTTGACTTTAACGTGGCGATTGGAGTATATTTTATTCAACTAAGGTAAACGAATGTCGTCAGAATGTTTGAAGGCGGTTACCACGATATGATGTTCGAAAAGTTCACTGAACGAGGAAGAAAAGTCATCGTTTACGCCCGGGAAGAGGCTGAGCGGCTGCAGAACGACTACCTGGGGACGGAACACATCCTGCTCGGGACGCTCCGCGAAGAGGACGGAATCCCCGTCGCGGTGCTTCGCAAAATGGGCATCGATGTTGATCAGATCCGGATGGAGGTCGAACGAAACCTCCCTTCCAGCGGAAATACCCTTACCTTCGGAGATATTCCCTTTACGCCCCGCGCTAAAAAAGTTCTTGAATACGCAGTTGAAGAAGCCCGGCTGCTCGGACATAATTATATCGGAAGCGAGCATCTTCTGCTCGGCCTCATTCGGGAGGAAGAAGGGATCGGCGGCAAGATCCTGCGCAGCTTCGGTGTGAACCTGCTCGGTTCCCGTCAACTGGTCATCAACTATCTCAGACGGGCAGCGACCCAGGTCAGCGCAAAAAAGAGCCTTACCCCCGCCTTGGACGAGTTCAGCAGGGACCTGACGCAACTGGCGAAGAGCGGCAAACTGGACCCGGTCATCGGCCGTGAAAACGAGATCGACCGCGTTCTGCAGATTCTCTCCCGCAGGACGAAAAACAACCCCGTCATCATCGGCGAACCCGGCATCGGAAAAACCGCCATCGTCGAGGGCCTTGCCCAACGGATCATCAACAGCGATATCCCCGAGAACATGATGAACCGGCGCGTAGTGTCCCTCGATCTGGGTTCCTTGATCGCAGGGACCAAGTACCGCGGCCAGTTCGAGGAGCGGCTCAAGATCGTGATGAAGGAGATCGTTCAGGCCGATAATATCATCCTGTTCATCGACGAACTGCATACCCTCGTTGGCGCGGGAGCTGCCGAAGGATCGATTGACGCTTCCAGCATGCTGAAACCGGCGCTTGCTCGCGGAGAAATCCAGTGCATCGGGGCCACAACGCTTGATGAGTTCAGAAAGCATATCGAAAAAGATGGCGCGCTCAAACGGCGCTTTCAGCCGATCTATGTACAACCGCCGAGCTTGGACGAGACCATCAATATCATCAAAGGCCTTCGTCCGAAATATGAATCTCACCACAAGATAAAGATCACCGATGAGGCTGTTGTTGCGGCCTCGCGGCTCTCCGACCGTTATATTACCGATCGGTTCCTTCCGGACAAGGCCATTGACGTGATCGACGAAGCTGGCGCCAAAGCCAAGCTCAACCGGTATACGTACCCGGCTGAAATGAAGTCCATTGAGAAAAAGCTGAAGAAGCTTGAGCAGGAGAAAAACCTGTTCTCCCGCATCAAGGACTACGTTCGCGTGGAATCCATCCATGAAGAAGAAGACCGCTTGCGGGAATCGCTGGACGGCATCCATAAGGACTGGAAGGACAGCCAGGAGAAGAATATCCCCGTGGTGGGCGAAGAAGAAGTAGCCGTGATCGTTTCCCACATCACCGGCATCCCGCTCGCCCGGCTCGAAGAGCAGGAGGCTTCCCGCCTCCTCCGGATGGAGGAAGAGCTGCACAAACGGATTGTCGGCCAGAACGAGGCAATCGACGCGGTATCCCGGGCAATCCGGCGCTCACGGGTCGGGCTGAAAACGCGCAAGCAGCCCATCGGCTCGTTTATCTTCCTCGGTCCTACCGGCGTCGGCAAAACAGAACTGGCCCGGACGCTTGCGACGTTCCTCTTTGACAGCGAAGACGCGCTCATCCGCGTCGACATGTCGGAATACATGGAAAAGTTCAGCTCCTCACGGCTCGTCGGGTCCCCTCCCGGCTACGTCGGTTACGATGACGGCGGACAACTCACAGAGAAGATACGCAGGAGACCGTATTCGGTGGTCCTCTTCGACGAAATCGAAAAGGCACACCCGGACATTTTCAACATGCTGCTCCAGGTGCTTGACGACGGGTTCATGACCGACAGCTTCGGCAGAAAAGTCGATTTCCGGAATACAGTCATCATCATGACGTCGAACCTGGGGGCCAGAATGATCGACAAGGACACCACGCTCGGCTTCCAGCAGGACAGTTCCAAGACGCAGTACGTCAAGATGAAGGAAAACGTTATATCGGAGCTCAAGCGGTCCTTTAACCCCGAGTTCTTGAACAGGATCGATGAAGTGGTCGTTTTCCATCCTCTCACGAACGAGCATCTCACAAAAATCGTTGATATGCTCATCGTGGAGCTGAACGCCCAGATTATCAGCGATCGCACCATCCAACTCACCGTGAACCATGAAGTGAAGGAATGGCTCATCCGTGAGAACTATCAACCCACCTACGGCGCCAGACCTATGCGTCGTGCGATACAGAAGTATATCGCCGATCCGCTATCCGAGGACATTTTGAGGGGACGGTTTAAGGATGTCCACAAGGTACGGGTGGAGCTCCAGAACAACGCCATCACCTTTATTGAAGAAGAAACCAGCGTCCTGGCAAAAGTGTAATACCTTTATTCAAAAAACTAATTTTTTTATGGGAACCCGGCATATTTTTGCCGGGTTTTTTTATTGCCCTTAGTACCATTTGCCGTTACCACACGATGGCTTGTGGCTGCCTAATCCCATTTCTTTTCTTTAGTGTGCTTTTCCCTCTCCTTCCTACGTCAGTGACCGTCGCCAAACTAGAAACTATCGGGAAATCCCACTGTCTTATACCATATCCGCAACGAATTTTTGCACTGCTGTCATGAGTTCCATTGGCTGATATTGAGCATCGTGAAGCATATAGAGGTTCCTTCGTGATGCCTTTGCAAGAAGAGATAGTCCGGCGGAAGAACGTATCTGCTTGAAGGTGACATCAACGGGCAGTATGAAAGAAGGAGCAGCAGGTTGAGAAGGTTTGACGAAAGATATGTTGTCGTTTAAAAAAGGCATGATGTCAGCAAGCGGCGCAATAAGCGCACTTTGATCACCTGCAAAGTTGCCCGCCGACCGCAAGGATACCGTCAGCGCCCTTGACTTCACCGGCGCTGATGCAACATCGTCCTTCGCGCTCAATGAAATGCTGAGAAATGCCTGCGGCCGGGCATAATCAGGAAGGTACAGCACGTCCTGCTCCATCCTGACCGGAACAACGCGATCGTGAATTCCAAGGTAGTACATGGGAACCTGAGTATCCGGAACGTCCAGAAGAACCGTCCCTGCTTCAACCACGTTCTGTCCCGTTCTGATCCCGATTACGCGGCCAAAACTGGTTACGATTTCCGGCGGTGTTTCCCCGAACCTGATCTCTCCCCCATTCTTCCGCAAACGGGCGAGAAACTGGTCGGCGAGTTTTTGAATCCCTCCCGCAAACCGCGTCGGCGGCGTTGTACACAAGGTGATGAACTGGGCAGTCGGCAACTGATCAATCGGTCGCTGATAGAAAAAACGAGACTGGATATCAAGAAATATCGTAAATTCGGCGCTGAAATGGTATTTACGAATAAATTTTGCGGCTGATTTGCGACGCGCAAAATAAGCGGCAAGCCGGTTTTTTGAAATATGCGCAGACTCCTTTTCCAGATCGCGAAAAAAATGCGCGATAGTCTCACGTTCACAAGAAAATTCCCGTTTCAGTTCTTCGTATGTCTCCTCCTGATTCGCGGACACCGTTATTCTCCGGTCCGGAAGCGCAACCTGATAGCGGGATGGCGAGGTGAGTCCATCGTGAACAAGTCCGAGCCTGGCAAATAAGCCCGTAAGAATTCCACCCTCTTCGAAACCGTAGGATAACGGTGCATCGCGAAAAAAACGGAACCCTTCGAATTCCCGGACTCCAAGCGCAGCATCGAGAGAGTCGCCTGACTCGAGCACGATGACTTTTTTCCCATTGCGGCTCATCAACGCTGCAACAGCAAGCCCGCCAAGTCCAGCTCCTAACACAGCTAAATCGTATTTGGCCACGCTACCTCCCAACCATCAAAAACAAAAAAGGAAATAGGGTGTTTTGTAAACCGTCCTATTTCCTTTCCACTTCGTGCATGAGAATCACTGCTTGTCGTACTATGTCGTCTTGCCCTTTTCACGCATTGCTTCTTTCCGTGAAAGGCGGATCTTGCCCTGCCGGTCTATTTCGAGCACCTTAACGAGGACCTCATCTCCCTCTTTCAGTTCATCGGTCACCTTCTCGATTCGCTGATCGGAGATCTGGGATATATGAAGTAACCCATCGGTACCGGGAAAGATCTCCACAAAGGCGCCGAAATCCATGATCTTTCTGACCTTGCCCATGTAAAGCTTGCCGACCTCGGCGTCCTGCACGATGCCGCGGATGATCTCCTTGGCTTTATTGGCAGCTGCTTCGTCGGAAGACGCTATGTTGATTATTCCGCTGTCTTCGATATCGATCTTGGCGCCGGTCTGTTCCACAATGCTGCGGATCACCTTGCCGCCGCTGCCGATGACATCCTTGATCTTCTCCGGGTTGATCTGCATGGTAATGATCCGCGGCGCAAAGGGGTTCAGCTCCTTCCGCGGCGCTTGAAGAGTCTCAAGCATTTTGCCGAGGATGTGCAGCCGGCCGTCCTTCGCCTGCTTGAGGGCCGTGCGCATGACCTCGATCGTAATGCCTTCGATCTTCATATCCATCTGGAGAGCCGTGATGCCCTTGCTCGTGCCGGTCACTTTGAAATCCATGTCGCCGAGATGGTCTTCGAGGCCAAGGATATCGGAAAGGACAATCACCTTGTCCCCTTCCTTAATGAGCCCCATGGCGATACCGGCAACCGGAGCTTTGATCGGCACTCCGGCATCCATAAGCGCCAGGGTCCCGCCGCAGACCGTGGCCATGGACGACGAACCGTTGGATTCGAGGATATCCGATACGATTCGTATCGTGTACGGGAACTCCAGTTTCGTGGGGACCATTGCCTTGAGTGCGCGCTCTGCGAGTGCGCCATGGCCGACTT
Source organism: Nitrospirota bacterium (assembly GCA_021783455.1). Classification (GTDB taxonomy): domain Bacteria; phylum Nitrospirota; class UBA9217; order UBA9217; family UBA9217; genus JAJYKN01. The sequence goes on from JAJXTW010000046.1 coordinate 5,143, forward strand.
CACGTCTGCCCGGCCCCCGCAAGGGCTTGGTTTCACCCACGCTGAAAGGCGGGAAATTGTAGTGCAGCATGAAGGTCTTGAAGTACTCCCCTTCCAAGGAGTCGATGCGCTGTTCGTCTTCAGATGTTCCGAGGGTGGTTACGACCAGGGCCTGCGTCTCTCCGCGCGTAAAGAGCGCTGAACCGTGCGTCCGCGGCAGCAAACCGACCACGGAACTGATCGGGCGGATCTGATCCGGTCTTCGCCCATCAGCCCGAATATTTTTTTCGAGGATGATCTTACGTACCTCGTTCTTTTCCAGATCATGGAAACAAGCCGAGATCTGACGGCTTCTCGTGGGGTCGTCTTCCTTTTTAAGCTTTTGCTTGATATCGTCGAGCAGAACATCGAGCGTCTTCTGACGTTCCATCTTATTCGGGATAACGATGGCAATCAGCAAACGATCCATGGCGAGAGCAGCCGCCTCTTTGGCAAGTTCCTGATCGATCTCAACGGCCTTAACAATCCGCTTCGGCTTGCCGACCTTGGCAACCAACTCGTTTTGAAGCTTCACGATCTTCTTGATCTCCCGGTGGGCGGTTTCGAGGGCCTCAAGCATCTGGTCCTCGCTCAACTCGTTTGCGCCGCCCTCGACCATCATGATGGCGTCGGCAGTACCGGCCACGACCAGGTTGAGACGCGTGGTCTCGAGTTCCTTGTGCCCCGGGTTAATGACAAACTTCTCATCTATGAAACCGATCCGCACCGCACCGATGGGGCCCTTGAACGGGATATCGGATATCGCGAGCGCCGCGGAGGAAGTGATCATCCCCATGAGGTCCATGGAACTCTCATCGCCGATCGAGAGCACCGAGGCGATGATCTGCGTATCAAAATAATATCCATCGGGAAATAATGGCCGGATCGGGCGGTCGATGAGCCGTGACGTCAGGATTTCTTTTTCCGTCTGCCTTCCCTCGCGTTTAAAAAACCCGCCGGGGATCCTTCCTGCAGCGTAGGCTTTTTCCTGATAGTCCACGGTCAATGGGAGAAAATCAACGTTTTCCCGTTCGACCTTCGAAGCAACCGCTGTCGCCAGGACAACGGTATCGCCGTACCTGGCAACGACAGCACCGCCCGCCTGCTTGGCCATCAATCCTGTTTCCAGGATCAGTCGTTTGCCGCCAATTTCTGTTTCTACAGTTGTTACCATGAAACCTCACTTTTCCACTAAAAAATGCCTCTTTCCGCTTCTCCTCCCCCTCGATGGGGGGAGGATGGAAAGGCAGGGGTGATACATCCATTATGATTGTTTTATTTGCGTATACCGAGCTGGTCTATGACCTGACGGTAACGGTCCAGATCGTTTTTCTTTAAATAGTCCAGATGGCGACGCCGCTGGCCAACCATTTTCAGGAGACCTCTCCGTGAATGGTGGTCATGCTTGTGAGCCTGCAGGTGTTCCGTCAAGTGACTGATACGACCGCTCAAAAGCGCTATCTGTACTTCCGGAGAACCTGTGTCCGTTGCGTGTCTGCGATACGTGCTGATCACGCTGGTTTTCTGTTCTTTATCCATAACCGCACCCTCCTTTCTTAAGATATTCTAAAGCGTGATAAAATATCATATTTACAGCAAGTTGTAAAGCAATTTATTCACACCCTAAGAAAAAACCAGCTCCGGTTTAAGAACGCCGGCAACGACCCGCGCAAGGCTCAGAAGCCTGCCGTCGGGATCCAGGACCTTCACCAGATCGTTGGCGCTGTTTGCGAGCGAGCCCGGCGGACAGGGGATCTGGTTTCCGTGCAGTATCCGCGCGGATTCGGTCTCGCTGATGAGAGCTGTGGGAAAATCGAGCGCCTCAGTGATAGGCACCAAGGCCCTATCCGCTGTGCCGGAAGCGGCAAAACCCGCAAGTTCCTCAAGAGTCATCGATTGGTCGATGCAGAATCGTCCGGAACGAGTCCTGACAAGACTCGTAAGGTGTGCGCCCATGCCGAGGACGTCGCCGATGTCAGCGCACAGAGAGCGCACATACACGCCCTTTGAACAGGCTATTGTGAGGCTCACCAAGGGATCATCATAGGCTGTTAACCTTATATCATGGACCGTGACAGGCCGCTCTTTAATCGGTCCAGCTTTCCCCTGTCGCGCCAGCTTGTATGACGGCACTCCCGCGACTTTTATGGCCGAATACGCAGGAGGCTGCTGCATGATCTGTCCGATAAAGGGCTGCAGTGCATCGATGACCCGATCCCTGCCCGGAGGGGCATAGCCCCGTGTTTCCAGAACACAGCCATCGGCATCAAGCGTGTCGGTCGTGACACCAAGACGCATCACGGCCTGGTATTCTTTTTCTCCCGCTTCAAGGTACTGTGCTATCCTCGTTGCCTTCCCTACACACAGAACCAGCACCCCCGTGGCGAGCGGGTCGAGCGTTCCCGTATGACCAATCCGTTTTTCTCCCAGAATCGAGCGGACTTTTTGCACCACATCGTGCGACGTCATGCGCGGTGGCTTATGGATATTAACGACGCCGTCCATCGGGATCAGCACCTCCAGCGCCGAGTTGGGCCGTGATGGCTTCTCCAACCCCGGAAATGACTTTCCTTTTTACTTCTTCGAGCGTACCGCCCATTGTCCCTCCAGCAGCATTTTTGTGCCCTCCGCCGCCGAAGGATTGAGCAAGGCCCGAAAGATCGATGCGGCCCTTGGAGCGCAGACTCAGCTTGTACTGTGCTTCTCCCGTCTGCCGGAAAAGAACTGCCACCTCCACTCCCTTGACCGAGCGGACAAAATTGATAAAGCTGTCGGTGTCCTCCGCCGTGGTCCCGGTCCGGCGGAACAGCTCGTCAGTCACCACAACCCACGCGACCCTGCCGTCCTCGCTTCGCTCCATACCGGCAAGGACCGCACCCAAAAGCTTTAAGCGCTGATAGGCGAAGGATTCGTACACGTTTTCCGTGACAAGCCACGGATCGGCGCCAAACTCAAGCATTGCCGCGGCGATCTTCATGCTTTCCGGGGATGTATTGGAATACCTGAACGATCCCGTGTCGGTAAAAATGGCGGTGTAAAGACAGAGCGCGATATCGCGGTCGATGGTCACGCCGAACTCGTTGATGAGCTCATAGATCATCTCTCCGCATGCCGACGCATCGGGATCGAGCCACGTCAACGGCCATTCACGGGGGTTCGTAAGGTGATGGTCGATGTTGATCAGAATGTCGGCCGGATAGGTCTTGTCAAAAAGACCGGAACGGGGCGGGTCCGCGTCCACGACGACATAAGCATCATACCGGCCTTGGACGAGAAGTCCTGTTTTGATCCGACCAGCATGAGGCAGAAAACGGTAAATCTCCGGCACCGGGTCCAGGTTGTGCGCAGTGACGGTCTTGTTCAGCTTTTCGAGCGCAAGCATGAGCGCAAGCTGAGACCCGAGGGCGTCGCCGTCAGGACTTTTGTGCGCGGATATCAAAATGGTCCGGCACTGTTTGAGCGATTCTGCTATGCGCGCGAGGTCACTCATCCGATGGGTCCTTGTTCTCTTTCCCTTCCTCAATGCTGCGCAAAAGTTCCATGATATGGGCACCCTGCTCAACAGTGCCGTCGTACCGGAAAAGGATCTCCGGAATACTTCGCATGCGAATGCGCTTCCCGAGTTCCGATCTGATAAAGGGCGTGGCGCTCTTTAAGCCCTTGAGCGACTCCTCTTTGTCTCCGCCGTAAACGCTCACAAAGACTTTTGCGTTCTTCAAGTCCTGGGCGACATCTACGCCGGTAACGGTAACAAAGCCGATCCGGGGGTCTTTGATCTTGCGCATCAGGATATCAGCGATCTCCCTCTTCATTTGATCGCTGATACGCTCTGAACGTTTGAATGTGGGTTTGGACATAGGATAAATCAGCAGGCAGTAAACGGCTAGCAGCAAGCAGGGACGCCAACGCGTATCCCTGACTACTGCCTACTGTTTACCATCTACCGCCTCTAGAATATTTCAATATGATAATCCAGCAGATCTATTTCAGGCACACCGCGGACCATGTTCAGCACATGGTCCATTGTCTGGTTGAGGTGGGTTTTATCGTTGCTTACCGCAGCTACTGCGAGCGAAGCCTTTTGCCAGAGATCATTATCGTCAACTTCAGCAACGGAGACATTAAACTTGTTCCTGATTCGATCCTTCAAGCTGCGAATCGAGTGCCTCTTGGTTTTCAGGGAACCGCTTTCGGGAACATGTATTTCTATCGTACAAACTCCGATAAACATATGTTGGCGCAAAAAAAAATCGTTTCCAGCGGGACATTTCCGGTGCTACAGTTTAGCCGCAACTTTGTCAATCACATAGGCCTCGATGATATCACCCACTTTAAGATCGTTGAAGTTCTCGATGCCGATGCCGCATTCGTATCCTGTTTGCACTTCGCGGGCGTCATCCTTGAACCGCTTGAGTGAATGGAGTTTGCCTGTATAAACCAGGACGTTATCGCGAAGCACCCGGACGCCGTCGTTTTGTCTCGTCATTACGCCGTCGATCACATAGGAGCCGGCAATGGTACCGATCTTGGAAACATGGAACGTCTGGCGGACTTCGGCCCGGCCGAGGATGCGCTCTTTCAGCGTCGGTTCGAGCAGGCCTTCCATGGCCGCTTTGATGTCGTCGATTGCATTATAGATGATGTTGTACAACCGGATGTCGACGCCTTCGCGCTGGGCCAGCTCGGTTGCCTTCGGTTCGGCACGGACGCTGAAACCGATAATGATGGCATTCGATGCCGCCGCAAGCATGACGTCGGTCTCGGTAATGGCGCCCACGGAGCTGTGGATCACCTTGAGCTTGACCGCGGCAGTAGACAATTTCTCGAGCGAATCCACGATGGCTCCGGCCGACCCGGACACGTCCGCCTTGATCACGATGTTGAGTTCCTTGACCATGCCCTCCTGGATCTGGCTGTGCAGGTCTTCCAGGGTCACTTTTTTCAACGAGCCCATCTCGGTGCTTCTCTGCTTGGTCTGCCTTAACTCCGCTATCTGACGGGCCTTGCGCTCTTCTTCGATGACCGCGAAACGATCGCCTGCCAGGGGAACGCTGGCAAAACCGATGACTTCAGCAGGCCGGGAGGGGCCGGCGCTTTCGATCCGTTCGCCTTTATCGTTGATCAGCGCGCGCACTTTTCCGAACTGGGCGCCGGTCACGAAAAAGTCTCCTACCTTGAGCGTACCGGACTGAACCAGCACCGTGGCCACCGGTCCGCGGCCGCGGTCAAGTTTGGCCTCGATAACCGCGCCGCGCGCCATTTTGTCGGGGTTCGCCTTCAGTTCGAGCACATCAGCCTGAATCAGGATCATTTCGAGTAAATGCTCGATGCCGATCTTTTTCTTGGCCGACACCTCGCAGAAGATCGTCTGACCGCCCCACTCTTCTGGCGTGAGCTCGAACTCCGCGAGTTCCTGCTTGACCCGGTCCGGTTTGGCATCGGGCTTGTCGATTTTGTTGATGGCGACGATAATGGGGACGCCGGCAGCCTTCGCGTGGCTCACTGCTTCACGCGTCTGCGGCATGACTCCGTCGTCTGCGGCAACGACCAGGACAACGATGTCCGTCACCTGGGCGCCGCGCGCCCGCATGGCCGTAAACGCGGCATGTCCCGGCGTATCGAGGAAGGTGATGTCCCGTCCCTTCAGGCTGACCTGATAAGCGCCGATATGCTGAGTGATCCCGCCCGCTTCCCGGGACACGACGTTCGTCTCCCGTATCGAATCAAGGAGCGAGGTTTTACCGTGGTCCACGTGACCCATGATTGTGACCACCGGCGGTCTCGCGACCATGGTCTCGGCGGCATCAACGACCTCCGTCAGCACGTCCTCGGCAGATTCGATGTTTGCAATCTCGGCTTTAACGCCGTACTCCTCGGCCATAAGCAGCGCCGCGTCCATGTCCATGGGCTGGTTCTGCGTTGCCATGATGCCCATGGCCATGAGCTTCTTGATGACGTCGCCCACTTTCTGGCCAATGACCTCGGCGAATTCTTTTATCGTACAGCCTTCCTGGATTTTTACGACCTTCTTCCGAGGCTTGGTGATCTCTGAAACTTCCGTCTGCGGGCCGCCGTGCCTGTCGTCCTTCTTGTGCGGCTTCTTGCCGATGGGAAGCGTCTTGAGGTCGGGAAGCTTTTTGAAAGACGGTTTATCCCTGAATTCCCGTTCCTTTTTCTGATCGAAGTCGGGCTGCTTCTTTTGCCACTTCTTCTTTGCAGGCTTGCCCGGAGGGGGAGCCAAGGACGGCGGTACCTGTGAGGCCGCTAAGACGGGCGATCCAAAAGTCGTTTTTGTAAAGGGTCGGGCGCCCGGGCGGGGGGCAGGTCCACCCGGCCGAGGGGAAAAACCACCTGGCCGAGGCGCAGCGCCACCAGGCCTGAAGGGTTGCTGAAACCGTGCCGATGGCCCGGATGGTGGTCCTGCAGGGTGTCCCCGGTCCGGTTGTTGCTGTTGTGGCTGCAGCTGCGCGACGGGAGTAACCTGAGCAGGCGGTGCAGCCTGCGGCTCTTCTACGGCAACAGGTTGAGCTGGTTTTGTTTGTCCCGGAGGTGGAATGAGTGGTGGAGCGGGCATTTCCGGTTTCGGTGGCGGTGGTATCACCGGCGCCGGTTTTGGTTTCGTTCCGGGCTTTTCAAGGGTGGAAGAAAACTTGCCGATCAACGCAGCGGCCTTCTTTAACCGTTCTTCTTTCGAAAGGAGCGGATCGACAGCATCTTTTCCCTTTTTTGTCTTCTCTTTTTCCTTCTCTTTGCGCGTTGCTTTCAGTTTTTCGATCAGGGATTTTGTCTCTTTATCGTCAAGGCCGCTGGATGCAGTTTTCCCTTTGATGCCCATCTTTTCGAGCACCGAGACAAGGTCCTTGCTCTCAACTCCCATTTTTTTTGCCAGCTCATGTACCCTGATCACGGTCATAAAATCGCATACCCCCGGATGGTTCTAAGTAAATGCCAACTTAGTGAATAGAATATTTTACTCTACTCACTGATATTTATCAAGCCTTTTAATCTCTGCGACTGGTCCCACAGCGCGTCTGCAAGCCCTTTGTCGAGAATTGCGACGACCCCGACGAGTTCCCGGTTCAGAATGCCTCCGAAAACATCTCGAGTGAAGAGCGTTTCGTGACGGATCGATTCCCTGCTGTGGACCGAAAGTTTTTCTCGTGTCCCGTCCGAAAGATCGCAGGCATAGAGCAGGAGTTCCACCCGCCCCTTCTCCAGCGCATCGCGCACAGCAGAATATCCAGCAGCCAACTTTCCTGCTTTCATCGAGATCGCGAGCAGCTCCTTGATCTTCTCGGTAATACTCGCAGTGAGCTGGGACAGGAACGTCTCAACATCCGGAGGCCGGACTTTGAGTCGCAACGCCCTTCCCAGCGCTTCTTTCGTCAGCGCCTTCGCAATGCACTCTTTTTTAGGGCAAACATAGGCGGCGCGGCCGGACAGTTTTTCCCGATAATCGATGAGAAGACCGTCAGGACCGGCGATGAGCCTCACCACCTCGTCTTTTTTGAAAAGTGATCTGCAGCCTATACACGTTCGTTCCGGTTGATGTTTCATGTTCCTCGCGAATGTGCTTACCGCTTCCTTTTTACTTTCCCAACAGCGCGCGGGCAGATACCAAGATCTTTTGTGCCGTTTTTTCTCCGATGCCGGGTACGGCCAGAATTTCCTCATCGGACATGGCAGCTATCTTTTCAACAGTGTCGTAGCCGGACGCCTTGAGCTGTTCTGCTGTCTTTTGTCCCACGCCGTCGATAACGGTCAGATCAACGCCGGTTTCAGCATTCGCTGCGTCGCTCTCCGTTGCCTGGGCCTCCAGAGTTTCCGCGGCTTCCGTTTCCTCGGCCATTTTGCGCGTCTCTTCGACGATGGCGGCCTCGATCTCCTGCTCCCGTTCTTTCTGGCGTTCCTGATCGTATTCGGACTCGCTCAGAATATCGATCTTCCACCCTGTCAGCTTCGCGGCAAGCCTGACGTTCTGACCTTTTTTGCCTATGGCCAGGGAAAGCTGGGAATCGGCAACCACGGCCAGCGCGGAGCGGTCTTCCTCGGTCACACCGACTTTCTCGACCACGGCCGGGCTCAAAGCTTTCGCAATAAAGATGCGCGGATCTTCGGACCAGGGAATGATGTCTATTTTCTCTCCCCGCAGTTCCCGAACCACGGCCTGAACGCGGGAGCCTTTCATTCCGACGCAGGCGCCGACGGGATCCACCTGGGATTCCTTGGAGGAAACGGCGATCTTGGTGCGGTCGCCGGCCTCGCGAACAACGCCCTTGACTTCGACGATGTTCTCGTAGATCTCGGGCACTTCCATTTCGAACAAGCGCGAGACGAAATCGGGATGGGCGCGGGAAAGCACGACCTGCGGCCCCTTCGACGTGTCCCGCACCTCCATGACAAAGGCGCGAACGCGGTCTCCCCTGCGGTAGCTCTCGCGGGGCACCTGCTCGCGCGCGGGCAATACGGCTTCGGTCTTGCCGAGATCAATGTAATACGCGCCCTTTTCATGACGAAGTACGATGCCGTTCACAAGCTGGCCGATCTTGTCGTTGAATTCCTTGAAAATAACGTCGCGCTCGGCTTCGCGCACTTTTTGCACAATGACCTGGCGCGCCGTCTGGGCCGCGATCCTGCCGAACCCCTGGAACTCAACCTGGAGCGGCACTTCGCCGTCCATCTGAGCTTCAGGATAGAGTGTCAGGGCCTCCTCCAGAGTTATTTCCTCGTCGGCATTCATTACGTCCTGGACGACCTTCTTATAGGCGTACATGACGATATCGCCCCGCTTCGGATCGATCTGCACGGCGATCCGTTGCGCGCCATACTTTTTCTTTGCCGCGCTCACGAGCGCCGACTCGACGGCTTCGATCACCATTTCCTTGGAAATGCCCTTTTCCTTGCTGATCTGGTCGATCACATGAATCAATTCCTGACTCATAGGTCTTTCTCCTCCTGATAAATCTTTGAAAATATAAGAACGAGTTGCCGCGGCTTTACCATAAGAATGCAGCTACTGCAACGACTTTTCGACTCAGAATTCCACCTCAAGAGAGGTCTTTGCTATGGCGCTCAGCGGGATTTCCATGACCGTTCCCGTTTCGAGCTCCACTTTCACCGTTTCATTGGCCAGGCCGAGCAGCTTTCCTTTGAACACTTTCTGCCCGTTGATCTGCTGGTACGTCTTGACCTTGATCGTACTTCCCGTGAAACGGACGAAATGCCCGGGTGTGGTCAGCGTTCGATCAAGCCCGGGAGAAGAGACTTCCAGCGTGTACGCATGAGGAATGATATCCTCCACGTCAAGAGCCGCGCTCAGGTCCCTGCTTACAGACTCGCAGTCACTCAAGGTGACCCCCGATTCCTCCCGGTCGATGAATATCCTCAAAAGCCATTTCGGCCCGTGCTTCTGGAGATCGATCTGCGCGGGGAGGCTCTTGAAGGCGTTCTGCCCGACGAAAGGGTTGACGTGGAAAAGATCGGTCTTGTCGTCCTTGAATTCCCCCTAATAA
>JAJXTW010000047.1 GCA_021783455.1 Nitrospirota bacterium
CCAGTAGCCCTTGCCGCCGAAAGTCATAGTCCCCATGGTGAGCTCCGAAACATACAGACCGGTTTTCCCTAATAAACGATAACGCATGATTTTCTCCTTTCCGCTTTTTTTAAACGCGTTCCCAAGCAAAACTCCCCTCGCTTTAGGGACCGCGTTTTTCGTCTCAAGAAAATGATAGCAAATATTTTCCGGAAAAGGATATACTGATCGAGGAATAGAAAGACTCGACGCGCTTTCTGAAAAAAGGCTCTGACTTAAGTGTTCCTTTTATCACATGCTCATGTCCGCCGCTTCAGCACGAGAGAGACGCCTTGGCGCTGTTTTTCACGCAAAGATCGTATATCCAGGAATCATGCTTTTGTATCAGAGATATGATATATTTGTTTCAGCACTCTGACGTGCGCGGCGTTCAGAAGAGGTTCACTTCTTACTATCTTATCTTAAATAGGGGGGAGTTTCTCGTGATCCGTTTCGGCCATGCTGGTGGAAATATTTTTATTGCTGCTTGCGGTCTCATCGCGGCTTCTGTCCTGCTGATCCCCTTCTCAGCAGGAGCCCACGGCATAGCCGGCAAAAGGTTTTTCCCCACCACCTTTGCCGTCGACGATCCCTTTGTTTCCGATGAATTTTCCGTTCTCTACAATTTCATGAAAATGCCGGGGAACCCAGGGGCCACTGTGCAGGCCCAGTCACTCTCCGTCGAATATTCAAAGCGCATCACTTCCGAGTTCGGCCTGGCAGTCGCTGAAAATTATATGGACCTCCACACCCTGGGCGACGGCTCCGTTAGCGGTTTCGGCAATCTTGAAGCGAACGCGAAATACCAGTTCTTCACCAGCGCCGAGCATGAAACCATCATGTCTTTCGGAGTCTCCGATGAGATCGGGCGCACCGGTTCGGCCAAGGTCGGGTCCGAAACGTTTTCAGTCATATCGCCTGCGTTCTCCTTCGGGAAAGGGTTCGGAGATCTGCCCGACTCGATCGGCTATTTGAGACCTTTCGCAATCACGGGAATCATCGGTCCGAACTTCCCCACACGCGGAAAAACAAGTACGCCGAACGATCAGGGCGGGGTTGACGTTACGGACAATCCGACAACTTTGACCTGGTCGTTCTCGATCCAGTACAGCCTCATGTAACCGCCGGGATGAGCGGCAATCCGCTCAGTGCCGTTATTCCCCTGCTTCCCGCAGTCATTCTGAAGACCCACTTCGGCGCCGTCTGGCTCATCCGCATGGCATGCCTGCTCGTAATCGGCGCCCTCGTGACCATGGGAAGGAACTACCGCAATACCCGGACGTTCTCCTCTGTCCTGCTTTTGATCGCGGCCGTCATCGCCTTTACCGAAAGCGCGTCCGGGCATGCGGCGGATACCGGCGATTTCACCGTCGCAGAGATCATGGATTTTCTCCATCTCGCGGCAGCTCTGGTATGGGGCGGCGGACTCTTTACGATTTCGCTCCTGGTCTTTCCGGCCTCGATGGGCAACGGGCCCCAGGCGCAATCCCAGGTCCGCGTCGTGGAACGATTTTCCCGAACAGCCGGCGTCGCGCTCGCGGTCATCGTCGCCACCTCGCTGTATAACGCGTGGATAGATGTCGGAAGCCTGGACGCGCTGTTCAAATCCCCTTACGGGAAGGCGATTCTTGCCAAGATCGTTTTCTTTGTCCTGCTTCTTGTCCTTGCCGCGTTCAATCGCTCCATCAGCGTTCCGCGCTTGCAGGAGTGGGCGGGGCTGCCCGCGGCACGTCCCGGCGCCGTCGGCCGATACCTGGAGTCTCTGTTCAGCCCTGTTGTCCGCAACCAGAAGAAAGAGTTGAACGCCTCCCGGTTCCTGCGGACCGTGAGGATCGAGGCTTTCCTGATGCTCGGTTTACTGTTTTGCGCCGCAGTGCTCAGGCACGAGGTCCCGGCACGCCATTTTGCGCATCTGAACTCTGCTCATCCTTCGGGAGAACATCCCGGTTCCGGGCATGAAGGGCATATGCATCATGCGGGCTCCGGGCCCGCACCCGTTGCACGCCTTGAAACGGATCCCGCGCACATTGTCGCAGGGGCCCCGGTTTTAATGAAAGTCCATCTCGAAGACAGGAACCGCAGGCCCTTCGAGGGGTTGATAGTCCATCATGACCGGATACTCCACGCCATAATCATCGGCGAAGACTTGTCCGTCTTTGCGCACATCCACCCCGAGGACCTGGGCCCGGTCACCAATGAAATGAAGAAAAAGGCTACGTTCCCACTGCGATTCACCTTTCCAAAGGCCGGGAAATACCTCATCGGTTTCGACTTCGCTACAGAAGAAGGGCAATACAGCAACAAAGCGTACCTCTCGGTCTCGGGCGGGCCGGCCATGACAAAGCCAAAGGTCGATCAATCGACGGAAAAGAACTTCGGAGCATATCACGTTTCCCTGAAACATTCCCCGGCCAAAATCAAGGCGGGCGCTGATACGCTCCTGCGTTTTTTGATCGAGCAGAACGGCAAACCAATAAAAAACCTCGAACCTTATCTCGGCGCGCCCATGCACCTGGCAATCGTGAGATCGGACCTCACCGAGTTCATCCACACCCACGGGTTCACTCCGGAGGACCTCCAGGGCCCCATGCATGCCGGGCCTTCGGAACGCTTTGGTCCGGAGATTGACGCCGAGATCGTCTTTCCCAGGAAAGGGATGTATAAGATTTTCAGCCAGGTAAGGCGCGAAGATAAGGTACTGCTCTTTGATTTTGCGGTAAAGGTGGAGTAGGAGGAAATTCGTTGATCAAACAGCCCGGCGCTTGGACACCGACGTACTTTTATCGTCGAAAAAGCGAAGCAGCGCGTCCTTCCACTCTTTCGCGTAATCGACGCCGACGCGCCTGGTCCTTCTGATCCGGGGACGATAACCGGGGTCGCTGAGCAGGAATATGCTGCTCCCGCTCAGGTCCAGTCCGTTTATTGAACGGGTGATCCTGAGCGCACGAGTGAGTTTACCGGGACCGGAAAGGTCCGCCTTCCAGTCACCAAGCGGTTCCGCGGCCCGGATGAGCACGGCCTGGCCAGAGCCCTTCCTCCCCGCCACGATATTGAACATCTCATACATCCCGTAGATCAAATAGACGTAGGCACGGCCCGCGGGTCCGAACATGACCTCGGTCCGTTTCGTCCTGCCTTTCGAAGAGTGAGCTGCGAGGTCATGGGTGCCGACATAGGCTTCAACCTCCACAATACGCGCACGATATTCCTTGCCTCTTGCGCGGCGGACAAGGACCGTCCCGATCAAACCGCGGGCAAGCTTGACCGCATCCTGGCGGAAGAATGCATGTCCGAGTTTTTTCACGAAGGGGTCCTTTTCAGTCACGTCAGAACATTCCGTTGGCATTGGCGGCTTTTTCAAGAATGTCTTCGTGAACGTCCCAATGCTCAACGATCTTGTTGTTCTGGAGCCTGAAAATATCCACCACTGCCGCGCCGGCCGTTCCCGGCTCCCTGGTGGAATGAACGTGCAGGAGCACATAGTCCCCGTCAGCGAACACCCGTTTTATCTCACTGTGCGCGTTGGGGAATTTATCGATCAAAAAACGGATGAAGGCCTGCAATCCCTCGGCGCCGTCCGCGGCCCTCTGGTTGTGCTGGATGTAGTGCGGACCAAGATACTTTGAAGCAGCCTCAAAATTCTTTTTATTGATCGCTTGCTCATAAAACTCCGTTACGATCTTTTTATTGAGTTCCTGCCTGGTCGCGGCAGTAGAAGCAAAAGCATTGAGCAACAGCATGGACGCTGTAAACGCAACAAGCAATGCAATTTTTCTCATAATTTTCTCCCCTGAGACGTGCTTAAACCTTTCACTAAAAGATACTTCTGGTATTGATTATAGCAGTCGAAAAGATGGGGATGGTTGTTGTGTCCTGCGTCGGAGTATGGGCTGACCAGAGAGACCTCCAATAACTTACCGGAACTGCCGGTTTTAGTTCATCGTTTTTATTTTCATTTCCACGGGCTGTTTTTTCGGTCCGCTGCCGATCCTGGCAGGGCGGCCCACCGGCACCACAGCCATGAACTCGCCTTCGGGCTCGCCGAGAAACCGGAGCACTTCGTCCTTGATCAGGTAGAGGACCCCGAGCCAGACAGTACCGAGTCCCAGCGACGTTGCGGCAAGCAGGATGTTCTCCACAGCGGCTGCCGAGCTCTGGATCTCCATGGTCCGGAAAAAATCGTGGGCCCTTTCCTTCTCGACCTGAAAGAGCTCCGTTCCATGCCTGATGAGATCGCCGGTGTTTGCCACGGCGATCACAACGGGCGCCGAGAGAATGCTCTTCACGCCCATGCGGAGGAGCGCCGCCGCCGGCCTCGGAAAGGACGCCGACTGCGCGGTCACCAGCTGCGCCAGCTCCTGTTTCTTATCGCCCCGGAGGATGACGAACCGCCATGCTTGCTGGTTGTGCGCAGAGGGCGCTGTGTTTGCCGCATGGAGAAGGACTTTTATCTCATCGTCGGTCACGTCCTCTTTCGTAAACGTTCTGACACTGTGGCGGTCCTTGATGGTCTTCAGGGTGTCATTGCGCGCATACAGAGCATCATCGGTCATGGCGTTTCTCCTCAGGCAGAGCAAAAGCATTGCATTTGATCAACATATCAGAGGCAGGAGATGAAGTCAAGCATGGCGGTCTTTCATGAGTACGGGTGCACAATGAGAAAAAAAAGCGCGCGTCGAGCGAATGTAAGTGGGACGAATGTACGGAAGACTCTCACGGAAGCCTCTCGTGTGCATGAAGAATTTCCATCGCCGCGAATAAGCGCGCACGATACTGATACAAAATCCTTGACACAACCTCGAAAAACACTTGCTTTTAAAAACAGGTAAGTGTAGTATTAACAAAAAAAACCAGTAAATTGCAGAAGAGACAGGAACTATCGTAGGAGCCTTGCGCGAGATCCGCTTATGATGATGAATAGATATGATTTAAAACAGCGATTAACCTGGCTGGTAAAGCTCAGGTGGGGCGGCATCCTCGGCGTACTCGTCATCACTCATGTGGTGCGGGAGCTTGCCGTCATGTCCTTCTCCCTCATTCCCGTCTATGCCATACTCGGCGCCGCCTCACTCTGCAATTTTGTTTACGCCTGGAGGCTGAAATCTTCGAACGAAAACCTCGAACGACTGGCCCTGGCCCAGATCACCATCGACCAGCTGATTCTCGCCTTTGCGGTCTATTTCTCCGGAGGGTGCGACAGCCCCTTCATCTATTTTTTCATCTTCCACGTCGTCATCAGCGGCATTATCCTGCCCTGGCAGTATGCCTTCGCCTTCGCCTTCGCCGGTTCGGCCGTTCTGCTGCCCGCAGTCGTTCTGTGGCTGAAACATATCGGAGCGCTCCCCCACTACGGCATTTTTAAAAATGAACCGATGCTGTTCGCCGACACGGAAGTGATTGCGTCCTACGGCATCGCCTTCGTCAGCACCGTTCTTCTCACCGCCTACTTTGTCACCTACTTGAGCAAACGTCTGTATGAGAGAAACGAGGAGGTGCTGCGGCTCTACACGCTTTCGGAGCGTCTGCGATCATCGATCCGGCTGGACGAGGTCATTACGATCATCGAGGATGAACTGCGGGGGGTCGTGGGCGCCAGTTCGAGCTTTTATATGGCAATCAACAAAGAGCGACGGGTCCTTTCGCTCACAATCGACGAGCAGGAACGCCATATTCCCCTTGTCGATAAGAACAGCTTCACCGATGCGTTGCTGCGGGGCGTCCCCGCCATCATAGACCGCCGTCTCGTGACATCGGGCTACGAACTCAACGTTCTGGACCTCCTGAAAATCAAGCGGTGCATGGTCTTTCCGGTGATGGCTGCTTCGATCCAGCCGTGCTACGAGTATTTTCATTGCTCCGACAACCAGTGCGCCGCTTACAAAAATAATAAGGAAAGAAAGTGCTGGCAGCTGGCAGAAACCCATTGCAAGGGCATCATTCTCGCCAACTACATCGACAAGCTCGCCTTATGCGTCTCCTGCGAGCTGTTCACTCCCATCGGCCTGTTCATCCTGAATCTTCCTCAAGAATACCTCCCCCTGACGGACGCCAACATGGACGCATCCATGAGGCTCCTGGACGCAGCCGGTTTGGCGGTGTCGAACGCCCTGTTGTACGAAAAAACGATGCAACTGTCGAAAACGGACGGTCTGACCGGCCTGAAGAACCACCGTGAGTTCAAGGAATCTCTTCGGTCGGAAATTTTGCGATCAAAGCGTTTCAAGAGGTCGGTCGGTCTCCTGCTCATCGATATCGACCATTTCAAGAACTACAACGACGCGAACGGCCATCCCCAGGGAGACATTCTTCTGAAAAAAGTGGCGGAGCTCATCAAGGACAATTTCAAGGACACGGACATCGTGGCGCGTTACGGAGGAGAGGAATTCGCGGTTCTCCTCCTGGAGTCAGTCGACAAAGAGCAGGCAGTAGCCGTTGCGGAGCGTTTGAAAGGCATGGTGGACTGGTGTAAGTTCCCGAAAGAGCAGACGCAGCCCAACGGAAAGCTCACCGTAAGCATCGGCGTCAGTTGTTTTCCCGATGACGGGACGACGCCTGAAGAAATCCTTCAGGCTGCCGATGAAGCGCTGTACCGGGCCAAAAAGGAAGGACGAAACAGAGTCGTGGCCGCAGCCCGCCCCGCCTGACGGGTTTTCCTCCCGTCGCAAAACCATTGGTTCTTCCTTGCAATAGACAAATCCGATGGGACAGGTGAAAACGCAACGTTTTTCACCTGCATCGTTAAAGGCGGAGTTATGAAGATATCCGAGATACTGAAGCAGACGCTGGAACAAAAGGGTATTCACACGCTGAAGGACGCGGCGCAGGTGCTCGACATCAGCCCCGAGCTTCTGCGGGTCACGATCAGCCAGGGGCATATCCCGAAGGACAAGACGCTCATCATGATCGCAAACAAGCTCGGCCTGGACCCTTCATTCCTGGTCCTGGCCGCGCACCGGGAAAAAGTCCCTCTCGACGTTAAGGGCTTTTTTCTTTCTCCGTCCCAATCAAAATTGACGAGGGAAAAACGCAAATTTCCGCTGTCGGAGGAACAGTGCAATTATCTCGCGGCGCTCATGAATACCCAGGAAATACAGATTATACGAAAGTTTCGGCAGGTTTCGGGCGAGGGCAAGACGCAGATCATGGGCTATATTGATTTCATGTTTGCGTCGAGAAAAAAGGAACAGCAAAAAACTCCGGCTGAGCACCGTCAGTCCGGGAAAGCGTTCCTAGGTGCTCTCGATGAATAACGACGCCGGGTCTTCGAGATATCCGACAAGCCGCGTAAGGAATTTCGCAGCCCCTGCCCCGTCGTTCACCCGGTGGTCGAAGGTAAGGGAAAGGGGGATAATTTTCCGTGCCTCGATCCGGCCCTCCCTGACCCAGGGCTTGTCCGAAACTTTACCCGTGCCCAGGATCGCCACGTCCGGATAATTGATGATCGGCGTGGCAAACACTGCGCCGAAGGCCCCGTAGTTGGTGATCGTAAACGTGCTCCCCTTCAGGTCATCGAGCTTGATCGTGCGCTCCCGGGCTTTCTGGCTCAGGTCCTGGAGCTCCGCTGCAAGTTCGCGGACGGTCTTCTTATCGACGTTCCTGATAACCGGCACGATCAGGCCTTCCGGTGTGTCCACGGCAACGCCGATGTTGTAGAACTTCTTGACGATGATCTCGTCACGCTCCTCATCAACGGATGCATTGAACAGGGCGTACTCCATGATCGTGTGCTGTACGGCCTTGATGAAGAAGGGCATGAAGGTCAGGTGGATCCCCTTGTCCTGGAGCATTTTCTTTTCCCGTTCCCGGAGGTCCCAGAGCTCGGTGATGTCCGCCTCCTCCGTTTCCGTTACCGAGGCCGCTGTCTTCTGCGCAAATAGGAGATTCTTCGCAATCGTCTTTCGTAAGCCCCGGATAGCGACCCGCTCGACGGCCCCAAACGCTTCTTCCGTCTTTTGGGGTTGCTGCGAAGCCTTGAGAACGTCCTCCTTCGCAATGCTGCCTCCGGGTCCTGAACCTTTTATCTTCTCGAGACTCACTCCTTGCTCTTTTGCGAACAGACGGACTGCCGGCACGGCAAGGACACCTGCCCCTTCGTTTCCCGGCCCCTCATCCCTGGGCAAGTTTTTTGGCCGCTCTTTGACCGCCGGTTTCACTTCTTCCTCTTCCTCCGGAAGCTCTCCGACCACGGAAACCGATTTATGCCTTTCCGCGGCTTGAGGTTTCTGCTCCGGAACGGCCGCGCCTGGCTCTTCGATCTTCTCCCCGGCCTCGCCGATGACCATCAGCACGTCACCCACGTTCGCCGTCTGGCCTTCCTCCTTGGAGATCCTGAGAACCGTTCCCCCCTTCGGCGCGGGAACTTCCACAACAGCCTTATCTGTTTCGATCTCGAGAACAGCCTGGTGCTCCTCGATGACATCACCAGCCTTGACGAGCCATTTCCTGATTTCGCCTTCAGCTATGCCCTCGCCCAGGTCGGGCAGTAAGAAATTGAACGCCATGGTCATAGTCCTCTGTCATGCAATACATGAGTTTATAACCACAGGCGGCTTTGCCGCACACGGTTAAAAGCATCTGATCAACACATCCGTGTTTATCTGTGTGTTCGCAAAGCGAACCCGTGGTTTAATGTTCTTTTAATACTGCATCACCGTCTCGATGGCCTTCCGTATCCGCGCCGTATTGGGCAGATAGTAATCCTCAAGCTTCGGCAGCGGCAGAACAACGTCGTATGCAGTAACCCGGAGGATGGGCGCTTTCAAATGAAGCATGGCATGCTCGGCTATTGTTGCCGAAAGTTCCGCCCCCAGTCCGCACATCGAAGGCGCTTCATGGACGATTACGACCCGTCCAGTCTTTTTCACCGATTGGAGCACGGTCTCTTCGTCGAAGGGGGACAGGGTCATGAGATCGATAAGCTCGACATTCATGCCTTCGATTGACTTCATGGTCCGCTGCAGCATGCTTCCCCAGGCGATCACCGTGACATCCTTCCCTTCCTGGACAATGCGCGCTTTTCCCAGCGGGACCGTGTAATCGATCTCCGGAACGTCTTCCTTGACGAGCCGGTAGAGCCTCGTCGGTTCAAGAAATAAGACAGGGTCCGGATCCCGGATGGCGGAGATGAGCAGCCCCTTGGCGATGCGCGGAGACGAAGGCACAACGACCTTCACGCCCGGCATGTGGCAGAAAAGCGCCTCCGTGCTTTCCGAATGATGCTCAAGCGCCTTTACTCCGCCGCCGTAGGGAGCGCGAATGACCAGGGAACAGCCGTACTTTCCGCGCGACCGTGCCCGAATGCGCGCTGCGTGGGAGAATATTTGATCAATGGCGGAATAAATGAACCCCATGAACTGGATCTCCACCACGGGCTTGAGTCCGTAGGCAGCCATGCCGATGGCCGCGCCCACGATCCCCGTCTCCGCAAGAGGGGTGTCCACGACGCGCTCGGCCCCGAAACGATCATAGAGCCCCTCGGTCACCCGGAACACGCCGCCGTCCTTGCCCACGTCTTCTCCCAGGACAATCACGTCCTTGTCCCGCTCCATCTCTTCTTGCAGCGCCAGGTTCAGCGCCTGTACCGTATTCATCGTCGCCATGTCAAAAATCCTTTAGTTGTCTCGACTGTCTCTGCGAGAGGCCGTTGTAGGTATAGGTGAACATGTCCCGAGGATCGGGCAAGGCAATGGCTTCGGCTTTTTTCTGTGCCTCGTCGACCACGGCTTTGGATCGCGTTTCAACGTCTTTTTGATACGCGTCGGACCAGAGCGACTTCTTTTCCATGAACATTCGCAAACGCAAAATAGGGTCCCGCGCTTTCCATATTTCCAGTTCCTCTTTTGTCCGGTATCGCGACGCGTCGTCGGAGGTCGTGTGGTCCGCCACCCGGTAGGTAAAACATTCGATCAGCGTCGGGCCTCCTCCCCCCTTTGCCTTCATGAGGGCGTCACGTGTTGCTTTGTACACGGCAAAGACATCGTTGCCGTCCACTTGGATTCCTTCAAAGCCGTAGGCCCAGGCCTTCTGGGCTATGGTCTGTGCCGCGGTCTGGCGGTCCCGGGGCATTGAAATCGCCCATTGATTATTCTGGCAGAGGAACACTACGGGAAGCTTGAACACACCCGCCATGTTCAGCCCCTCGTGGAAATCGCCGCGCGAGCTGCCGCCGTCGCCGAAGTAGGCCAGCGCCGCCGCGCGGTCTTTCCGGTACTTTATTGCCATCGCGACGCCCACGGCATGGGTGATCTGGGTGCCGACAGGGATACTCAAAGGAAAGACATTCAGATTATCGGGCATTCTCATGCCCCGCTCGTCACCGCCCCAGTACTGAAAGAGAAGGTGCAGGGGGCAGCCCATTGCCACGTACACGCCGCTTTCCCTGAATGTCGGGAACAGCCAGTCGGATTTCTCCGCGGCAAAGGCGCTTCCGACCTGCGACGCCTCCTGGCCCAGGAAAGAGGGGTACGTGCCGAGCCGCCCTTCCCGCTGCAGGTTGAGCGCCCGCTGGTCGAAGGTCCTCGAAAGGACCAGAATTTCGTACATCCGCTTGAGTTCTTCGTCGCTCAAGGGAGGTGCGAGGGCAGGGTCCGCATTCCCTTTTTTATCGAGGATACGAAGATGTTTTACTTGAACAGTTTCCACAATACGTTCCGGCAAAATAACCCCTCCTTAAATCACAAAACTCATACTAAAAGCCAGTAATGTCCGGTTACGTTTTTGCATAGAGAACGCCTTCCCCGGACATTTTATAGCAGTCAAGGTCAGGAGGCACGTTCTCAAACTCAGCAGATTCATTTTTGATTTTGCAGCGTAGCTCTCTGACCCTTTTTATACTGACTTTTTCATTGTGCTGTTTGTGGCAATAAATAGCGAGAAGCAGGTAGGTGATGAGACCTCCCAGTATTTGAACCATGAGACTTTGCTTCTTGCGATCAAGTGATACACCTTCAGATGGCGTTTCCACCAGCCGAAGAAGGTTTCTATGTTCCATCGGAGCTTGTAAACCAGCGCTACCTCCTCGGCTGAAAGATCGTACCGATCGGTAGCAACCCAGTATTCTTTATTCTTATATCATCCACAGATTCAGCGGACCAGGCGATTTTATCAAGGACTCGCCCAATGGCTGTCTCGACAACGATTGTTCCTGTCTCGTTCTCCCGCATTCCCTGCGCCTCCGCGTCCCCGCGCGAGACTGGTTTTGGTCTTGATATTTTACAGCCGAGGTCCGAGACTTGCCTGTTCAAACTTATATGGCGTTATCTTTAACTATACTTTTTCCTTACGCTATCTTCAGTTCTTTGCGTATATTTTCCGCGACCCACTGCCGCACCAGGGTTTGATAGGGAATCCCTTTCTTCGTGGCGACTTTTTTGATGGACAAGAGATAAAGCGGGTCAAGCTTGATCGTTATGTTCCGCAATTTTCTCTTTCGTTTTCCCGAGAGGATGTCCTGCTTGAGCGCGTCTTCAAGACTCAGCGCGACTTCGCCTTCCACGATTTCACCGAGAATGCCTCGTTTATCGTAGTACTCCTCATCAGTCGCTTTTTTCTTTCCTGTTTTCGCCTTCATAGCTCCCGCCTCCTCGCATCAGCCTCGATGTTTCTGCCAGTACCTGATTTCCGCTTTATCCATGTCCCAGCCCGTTATGACCCGCGCCACGCCGTTCTTTTTCATGGCAAACACGACGGTAAGGTAACGCCCTTCCTCCGTCGGCCCCATAGCGACGTAGTGGCCCTTCCTCGTTTTTCGATATAACGGCCTGCTCGCGAAGACTTCCTCCGCCTCTTCCGGCTTTACGCCATGACCAAGCTCAATATGCACGACATTGCCCTCGTCCCATTCAAATTCCTTGATGAACAATGAAGTCCCTCCGGAGGTAATACATAGTATTACTTGTTTTATCGAAAGTCAAAGAATTTTATCGGTTTGTCGGGCCGGGCTGATTAAGTTCCCAGGACTGCGCCGGGATTCTAAATCTGCCATGATCCTCCATACGCTTTGGACGCAACCAAGTGAAGCGCACTGATTGTAACAATCGCAGGAACGGCTGTCTATCCGTAGATTTACGGATACGATAGAAAAGAGGGAGAGAACGTAACGCGCCAGGCGGGTGAAGCTATGTGTATATTTTGAGCGGAGCCACCTTCCGCATCCGGTCGAAATCCGCGTCGTGGTGCAGGAGCGCAAGGTCGTTCTCGATCGCCGTCTGTGCTATCAGGCAATCAACGGTGCTGTTGATGGTGATCCCTTTCCTGCGACATTCGAAATAGATACGGGCCGCAGCCGCGTACGATTCCTTTTCATCCTGCAGGCTGAAGAAGCGGTGAGTTTCGAGATAGCTTTTTACGGTCGTGAAGTCCTTTTCGGTCCGGGCGCCCTGAAGGACTTCAAAGTAGATCAGCGGAGAGATGCCGAACGGGAGATTGCTGTCCATGAGGCGCTGAAACCGTTCCACGGCGGCATTGTCCGCTCCGCGAAGGTAGTCGATCAGCACGGAGGTGTCCACCAGGACCATCATCACGCCCCCTTGCGGAGTTTCTTATGATCATATCCCTTGGCAAAGGAAATCTTTCCCCGGAGGTCTCGCAGGTCGCGGCGTTGCCGTCCCGCAATCAGTTCTTCCAGGGCCTCGTGGACCAGGTCCTTCTTGGTTTTCGCCGTTGAGTGCTTGAAGGCTTTCTTAACCAGTTCGTCATCCATCACGATGTTGGTTCGCATTTCATACACCTCCTCGTACACATACATTAACACATCCCGCCGCGGTAGTAAAGGGGGGGAAACACACGGCGCTTTAACGTGATAAAAACCGGACAAATCTCGGTTCTCGGACAAAAAAAATCCGTGAGATAATCCCACGGATTTTTAAAGGTAAAATGGAGCGGGCGACGGGGTTCGAACCCGCGACCCCAAGCTTGGGAAGCTTGTACTCTACCAACTGAGCTACGCCCGCTTTTGAAAAATCATTATAGCGGCACGCTTTTCTGTTGTCAATTAAAAAACCGGACGCTACAGGATGGCCTTGATATCCCTATCAAGGTCTTCGTCGCTGCCGAACCCAATATATCGTTTTGAAATTTTGCCTTCCTTGTCCAGCACCAAAAGCATCGGGATGGAGCGGACCTGGTATTTTTGGGCAACATCTTCGTTTCCCTCGAGGACCGTGTACTTGATGCCGTTTTCCTTGACAAAGGATTGCACAGCGTCCCACCCGCCATCGTCCATCGACACGGCGAGCACCACTACTCCCTTGTCTTTATAGGACTCATAGATTTTTTCAATTCCCGGGATCGATGCGCGGCACGGCGGGCACCAGGTGGCCCAGAACTCGAGCACAACGACCTTGCCCTTCATGTCAGAAAGCTTCACCTCTTTCCCGCTCAGGTCCTGGAGCGTGAAGTCGGCGGCCATGGCGCCGCCGGTATGCCCGGCCTTTTCGGTGCAGCCGAAGAGAAGCGCCGTCGCTATGATCGAAACCGCCAGTATCCTCTTAAACATTGTACAGTTCTCCTTCACGTATTGCACTTGGGACAAGCCAAAATAAAAACTGCCCGCCGGAGCGGGCAGCAAAAAAAGTATCCGCAGGCTTCTGCGCCCGGATTTATGAAACAACTGCCATGAAATTACTTTGCGAGCAGCGCGTCCACCTTGGTTTTCAGCTGCGCCTTGGGCACGGCGCCCACCACCTGGTCAACGGTCTGGCCGTTCTTGAAAAACATCAGGGTCGGGATGCCCATAATGCGGTACTTGCCTGCCACGTCGGGGTTCTCGTCCGTGTTCAGCTTTACAACCTTGAGCTTGCCTTCGTATTCCTTGGAAAGTTCCTCGACGATCGGCGCCACCATCCTGCAGGGTCCGCACCAGACCGCCCAGAAATCCACCAGCACAAGTCCCGGTGCTTTCAATACTTCCTGCTCCCATGTTGCACTCGTCACTGCTTCAGCCATTACAACCTCCTTCAAACCGTTTCAGCGAGAATTTTGGACAGTTGACGGGAGCGTCTGCTTGATCGCGCCTTCGGGGCAGACCCGCGGACAGGCCCCGCAGTCGATGCACTCCATCGTGATGACCGCGTGCCCGTCTTGCATCTTGATCGCCTCAGTGGGACACACATCCAGGCAGGTCCCGCATCCGGAACACTTATTTTCATTAATTCGATACTGCATATAACAAGCGTTTGTAATATAAACTAAGCACTAATCGTTGTCAATAATTTTTACTTGTGGCATAATCACTGCGGAATGAAATCTCTTGTGTTCCCATACGGAAACGCCGGATGGACGGAAAAACGCCGGTTCCTGGAAGAACTCCTTTCCTCCCGGCCGGGCCCTCCTTATATCTATAACGACGTTTTAATCATTGTCCCGTCGTCGCGGATGAAACGCGCCTACGGGCGCATGCTTTTGGACATTCTGCAAAGCAGGTTCAACGCAGCGGCCCTTGTCCAGCCCGAGATCAGGACGCTTCACCAGTTTTTCGAAAGCCTGTATCTGCCTCTCGAAGGTCCCCGGCTGATCGATGAAAACAGCAGGCTGGTCCTGTTCGAAGGCCTTGTGAAGGAGCGTCTCGCCAACAGCCGTCTCTTCAGCCAACACCCCGATCTGCTTGCTCCTGCGCTCTCCGCAACGCT
>JAJXTW010000282.1 GCA_021783455.1 Nitrospirota bacterium
ACGTAGAAGGCACCGTACCCGGACTGCGCATCGAAATGGCCCAGCTTATGGAAGACATGATCGGGGACTTTACGGGCGTCCCGCAGCCCATCGATATAAAGATATTTTCCGACAACGGCAAGGTCCTCGGGGAACTCGGCCCAAAGGTCGCAGGTCTGATAGGCAAAATCCCCGGAGTGGTGGATGTGAACAACGGGATCGTCCTCGCCGGTGAGGCCTTGGATATCAAGGTCGACCGCGTTAAGGCCGCCTTGGAAGGAGTGGACCCGGAATCGGTCACAAAAGACTTGGATGCCTTTATGAGCGGTCTTGTGACTACCCAAGTGCAGCAGGGGCCCAAGATGGTGGGCGTGAGGGTATGGATACCGGAAGACTTCAGGGCAACTGAAAAGGACGTGGCGCAACTGCGGCTGCGGGCCCCGGACGGTCATCTTTTTCCTCTCGGTAGGATAGCCACTGTAAGCGCAATTGCCGGGCAACCGCAGATAATGCGCGACGACCTCAAGAGGATGGTGGCTGTTACCGGTCGCATAAGCGGCAGGGACATGGGTTCCGTGATACGCGATGTGAAAAACTCTCTCGGGGGTCCGGGACTTTTCCCTAAAGGGGTCTATTACAGTCTTGGAGGACTTTACAGGCAGCAGCAGATCGCCTTTGCCGGACTCATGGCCGTATTTGCCGCCGCCGTTGCACTTGTTTTCCTTCTTCTGCTTTTCCTTTACGAAAGTTTCCGTGTGGCCGGCGCAATAATGGCCACCACCCTTCTTGCCTTAGCGGCGGTTTTTATCGGCCTATTCATTACAGGGAGCGAGCTGAACATTTCATCCATGATGGGCATGACCATGATCGTCGGCATTGCGACGGAAGTGGCTGTGTTTTATGTCTCGGAATACTATGATCTGCCGGAAGACCTGGATGTAAGGGAAGCGTTCATTCTGTCAGGGAAAAACCGGATGAGGCCCATAGCCATGACAACTTTTGCCGCGATATTGGCCCTTCTGCCCCTTGCTCTCGGCATAGGCCAGGGCGCTGCCATGCTAAAGCCTCTGGCTATAGCGATAATCTCCGGCCTCGTGATTCAGCTGCCGCTTGTCCTGATATTCATGCCTATCCTGTTTAATGTTCTACATGTAGAAAAGAAGCAAAAAGCCCGTTAGACAACCAGGCGTGAAAACGGAACTCTGCAGTCCCCGTGTCTGTTACGTTTGCCGACTCGGACTGCTGAGAGTGTAAGAAATAATAACTTGGTCCGCTTCTTGAGCCGCTAGGTGAAGCATAGATCGCACCTTTCAGGGATGACATAATTGTGCTGACTTCAAGAGAAAAAGTTTCATTGTTGTAAGTGATTGAAACCTGCTGTTCGTCGGTTGAGCCAAAATCACGGCATTCGGCGGAATATTCTTCCGTGGGCTCAAAAGATAATGTTGGGTACAGGACAAAACCTGCGTAGCATAGGAAATGAGCCCTTTTCTGTTGAATCCTTGTTGAAACTAACGCGACCGGAGATATTGAGCAGCGACAAGTTCAATGAAGTGATCCCCTAAGGATGCATCGGCATGCTCGCGTGTTTTGGGGCGAACTCTTCCTCAGTTTCGCCGCGGCGAAACTGAGGACTCTCAGTCAAAACAAACTTACACTGACTTTCAGCATGGGTGCCGTCTACCGGATGTACATCGCGTTCCGGGACGCGGCCGTGACAGGCCGGTTATTACCGGTAACTGTTATATCGTCAAAAACGGCGCAAGTATCAGGCAGTCGGTGTTACTGATATGCAACGATTTGAAAAAATCGTTTCTTCCCGAATGAAATAAATAGGCGCCAGGTAAAAATCGCGAAAACAACGGAAGGTTATGTCTCGAGTCTTATGATCCCTTTTTGTATCGCAAACTTTATAAGTTCGGCTTTAGACCGGAGGGCGAGTTTGTCGCATATGTTCGTGTGATGGGCGATGGCGGTCTTTACACTGATTCCGAGAATAGTAGCCATCTCTTTATGCGTATTTCCTTCGGCGATCAGCTTTAGCACCTGTTTTTCACGGTCGGTCAGGGAGTCGTAGGGGTCCGCAACCTCGGCTGCCTTACCGATATAGCCGTCGATTACTTTCGCGGCGATTGATGAATGGAGATACGACTCCCCTTTTGCCACAGCCCTGATGGCGGTGATAAGCTCTCCACCTACCGCCCGTTTCAGAATGTATCCCGATACATTCGCCTTGAGGAACCTGCTCACGTATTCCCTGTCGTCATACTGGCTCAGGACAAGGATCTTGATATCAGGATTCCGCTTCTTGATCTCGATTGTCGCTTCGAGCCCTCCAAGACCCGGCATCGCAATATCCATCAGCATGACGTCGGGGTTGAGCTTCGTAGCGATAGCAATGGCCTCCCTCCCGTCTGCGGCCTCACCGATTACCTCGACGTCCTCGTAAAACTTGAGCAAGGCGGTGATGCCCTCTCTGACCAGGGAATGGTCGTCGACTATCACTACTTTGATTTTAGACATCCTGTACCTCCAGGGAACTCAGCGGTATTATAATGGTTATCCCGGTCCCCTTACCAGGATGTGAAGTTATATCGACCGTCCCTTCGAGAAGGGCCACCCTCTCTTTGAGTCCCACCAGGCCGTAGCCCGCGCTCGTGCCCATGTCCGCTTCCTGGAACACCGTATGCACATCACAACCCACCCCGTCATCATTGATATCCACCTTCACGGCCGGTCCCTCGTAGCTGAGTGACACCCTCACGTTCTTCGCATGCGCGTGCTTTGAGACGTTGATAATCGTCTCCTGGATTATCCTGAAGAGTCTGAAAATCGTTTTATCATCCAGGACCGTCTCGCTGTTGTCGAGAAGTTTCTGGAACTCCTCCGAAGAGTATAATTGATACGTTACCCCTTTGACCGCAAGGTGCCGTTCCAAAAGCCAGCGGACCGCCGACTCGAGGCCCAGATCGTCGAGCACCGGGGGCCGGAGGTCCTGTATCAGCCTGTTGATGCCTTCGATAAGTTGGGAGACCTTCGCCCTGAGCTCGTAAATCTTCTCCGGCGTCAGCGCATTCTCCTTAAGGGCGATCGCGGCAATTTCTATCGACATCCCGAGCGCGGCGATCGACTGGCTTGTTTCGTCATGCAGCTCGCGGGCGATCCTCTTCCTCTCCTCCTCCTGGGCGCGGATCACCTCGTGCAGCAGTTTCGAAAGCCTTTTTCTTGACTGCTGAAGTTCCTTTGTCCGATCAAGGACCCTCTCCTCGAGTTAGCTGTTGTGCCGATGAA
>JAJXTW010000048.1 GCA_021783455.1 Nitrospirota bacterium
GGGAGAACCGGCTTCGGAGATAAGTTCAAAAGCCTCTGTTGCCGTTTTCACGGCCTTGATGCCAGCCGGATCTTTGGCCGGGCCCGCAATAACGAAGGCATTATGCATGACCGCCCTGCGGTTCACGCCGTACCCCTCGGCAACGAATTTCTCCTCCCGAAAGGGATCGTGGACAAGGAGCAGGTCCGCCTCGCCCTTCTTCGCGATGCGGATCGCCTTTCCGGTGCCCACGGCAATGACCTCGATTGTCGCGGAATAGGAAGAGGCTTTTCTGTACGCCGGGATGAGAATATCGAAGAGCCCCGAGTTCTGCGTGCTGGTGGTTGAGGCGATGACGAGCTTTACGGCTTTTTTCTTCATGACGTCCTCCTCCGGAAGCTGTACTGAACAGTATTGTAGAGGCAGGCCACCAGAAAGTAAAATGCATAAAAATCATACGCTCCATGATTTTATTTCATCGCGTTCGCTTCTTACTTGTTTCCGGGAGAACGTCAGGACTGGGCAATCGGCAACGAACAATTGCAGGGATGGCAAACGACGTGAATAAGGTCCCGGTCCCTGGCGCCTGCGAGCAGTTCCGCTTCCGGCCCTGCGGGAGAAGACAGCACATGACCCGGCGTGCCGGCCTGCATGATCTTGCCGTCGGCATAGATAATAAGCTTGTCCGCCAGCGCCCGTGCTTCCGGCAAATCATGGGTCACGAGGACAACGGGGACGGGAAATTCCCGGCAAACCTGCTTCAGCAAATTCTGCATTTCCAACCGGAGGGGATTGTCGAGGGCGGAGAACGGCTCGTCCAGGAGCAGCGCCTTCGGCTGCCCTATCAATGCGCGCGCAAAGGCTACCCGCTGCTTCTGTCCGCCCGACATCCTGTTGGGCAGCTTGCGCTCCAGGCCGGAGAGCCGGAATCGAAGGATCATTTCAGACGCGCGCTGCTCCCGCATGTCCTTATGCATACCGTGCGCGCCGTAGAGGATATTTTCCCTGACCGTCATGTGGGGAAAGAGCGCAAGGTCCTGGAACACATATCCGAACGAGCGCTCCTGAGGGGCCAGATCAACGCGGCAACCGCTGTCGAACAGCGTCCGGCCGTTTAAGCGTATCGCGCCTTCGTCCGGCTTCAGAAGCCCGGCGATCATCTGGAGCGTAATGGACTTTCCCGCCCCGGAGCAGCCGAAAAGCACGGCAAGTTCGTTGTTGATCGACCATTCAACGTCGAGCGTGAAGGCGTCCAGCGCTTTTTTTACTCTAACGGTCAGGCTCATTATAGTATCCGCTTGTTCAGCTTGTTTGCCATATAGAGAAAGGACCCTGATATCAGGGTAAACAAAAGCACCAGGGTGTTCGCCTGCATCCTGTCGCCGCTGCTTGCGGCTGAATAAATAGCAAGCGGCATGGTATCCGTCTTGCCGGGGATGTTGCCCGAAATCATGAGCGTTGCGCCGAACTCGCCCATTGCGCGGGCAAAGGAAAGAACGGCCCCGGCAACGATCCCTTTTTTCGCAAGCGGCAGGATGACTTTGAAGGCGGTCCGATATTCGGAATGCCCGAGCGTATAGGAGGCCCGGATCAGGTTCTCGTCCACGGACTCAAAGGCGGCCCTCGTTGTTTTGATCAAGAGCGGAAGGGCCACGACAAATGAGGCGATAACTGCGGCGTACCAGGTGAACATGACGCTCCAACCGGTCCAGCCGTACACATATCTGCCGACGAGGCCGTTCCTGCCGAGGAGGACGATGAGATAATAGCCGATGACCGTCGGCGGGAGCACCAGCGGCAGCGTGAAAA
Organism: Nitrospirota bacterium; assembly: GCA_021783455.1. Lineage (GTDB taxonomy): Bacteria > Nitrospirota > UBA9217 > UBA9217 > UBA9217 > JAJYKN01. The sequence continues at coordinate 1,789 of JAJXTW010000048.1, forward strand.
GCATGTCCAGGATTTCTTTTCCCCGGAACGACCTGCGGGCAAGAACATAGGCCACGGGCACCCCGATTGCAACGATGAGCCCTGTGGCGACTGATGCGACCTGCAGGGAGAGCCGGAGAGAGAAAAGGAGTGAGGTATCCATATCCGCTTTTTTACTCCAGTGGTTTGAACCCGTATTTTTCAAGGATCTTTCGCCCTTCTTCAGACCGGACGAAAGAAATGAACGCGCGCGCCGCGTTTTCATTTTTTGATCCCTTTACAACAGCGATGGGGTAGACCACGGGTTTGTGGCTCGCTTCCTGTGCGGCCATCACCACACTGACTTTCTGCTGCTTCACCATGGCATCAGTCGAGTAGACCACTCCGGCATCCACTTCGCCGCGGGCCACGTAATCGAGCACCTGCCGCACGTTCTCCGCAAAGACCAACTTGTCTTTTATCATATCAGAAACCTTGTAGTATTGAAACGCCTCGTCCGTATACCTGCCGACCGGAACGGTCTTTGGATTGCCGACCGCTATCTTCTTCACTTCAGCTTTCTGCAGGTCGTTGAATGATGTAATCGCGATCTTCGAGGATAACGGAACGATAAGAACCACGGAGTTGGCGGCAAAATTCGTTCTCGTATCCTTCACAACAAGCCCCGCATTGTCGAGCTCATCCATGTCCTTCTGCGCTGCGGATGCGAAAACATCGACCGGAGCGCCGCCCTTGATCTGGGCCATAAGATCGCCGGATGCGCCGAAGTTGAACATGACCCTGGAGCCGGCGTTCCTGGACTCGTACAGTTTGCCGATCTCTTCAAAGGCATTTTTGAGACTGATCGCGGCGGAGACCGTTATGCCCTGGGGTTCCTCCGCAAGAGATAACCCGGCAAAGACGAAAACAAGAACAAAAACGAGCAGACGCGGTAAAAGCCTTTTGAGCATACTATCCTCCTTGAAAACGGTTAAAGCAAGTTTACGAACATCATCTCAGCGGCGAGCAAGCCACATAATGCACTTACCCCACAACAGAGAAGCACACATCAGGAGCGTAACGTACGCGGCAAGTTTGCCCCGTTCGATGATTTCGGCTTTCCCCATGCGATACGAGATAAAAAACACCACGGCGCTGAAAGCCAGGACTCCGGCTATCACAGTCGTCATAATTAGATCGTCTCCCTTTACGCGTTGCAAAACTGCTGCCAATTGCGACTATCCGTAATAATGCAGACTTTCGATAATTAAGCCCTCTCAGCAAGTGTTGTGTAAATGAGCAGATGCCGCTTTTTTCATCACGTTATTCTGCTACTTCCCGAACGGGCAGACCGGATACCTGCACGCATCGCATTTCATGCAGAGCCCGCCATGCCCGAGCGCCGCAAGTTCCCGTCGTCCTATTTTTTCTCCTGCAAGCACGCGCGGAAGCACAAGATCGAACACCGTCGTCTTCGCGTACATGCCGCAGGCGGGGATGCCGAGGATAGGCGTCTCGCCGAGGTACGCTACCAGAAACATAGCACCCGGAAGCACGGCGGAACCGTAGGAAATATCGTGCGCCCCGAGATCCCTGACCGCAAAGCGAGTGACATCGTCCGGGTCCACGGACATGCCGCCCGTGGTGATCAGAAGATCGGCACCCGCATTGAGCAGTTCCCGCAAACGATCCGCGATAAACGACCGGTTATCGGGCGCAAAGGAGATCCCGACAATTTCCCCGCCAACCTCCGTTATCTTCTTCGAGATGACCGGCGCGAAGGCATCCTTGATCCTGCCGTAATAGACTTCGTTGCCTGTAATCACGACGCCGGCTCGCGGCTTGCGCATTTCCCTGACCTGAACGACACCGGCGCCACCCTTGGCTATGTGCACGGCCTGTTCGACGATGCTTCTCTTGACCACCAGCGGGATTGCCCGCGTTCCGGCCACGGTCTGGCCTTTCTTGACGACCATATTATTGAGCAGGGTCGCGCACATGACCTCGCCCAGCATATTGAACGCCATGAGTGCATCGATATGTATTTTGAGCAGTCCGTCCTGCTCCGCGATAATGCTGATCTTGCCTTCCTTGGGCTCTCCCTTGATACAGACCCCCTTGCCCATGATCGCCCCGGCAAGAAGGCGTGCGGCGTCATCTTCGTGGAATTCATCCGGTCCGACATGCAGAGCGAACAAGTGCTCCTTGCCGAGCCGTTGGAGGCGGCGCACATCTACTTCGCAGATGATATGGCCCTTCTTGAACGCCCTGCCCTTGAATTCGCCGGGCCGGATCTCGGTGATATCGTGGCAGAGCACCGTCCCGACCGCTTCGGCAACCGGTATCATGTCCCTTCCGGCGCTGCCGGAGAACTGATCTTCATCGCACATCGGATATCCTCATTCACCGGAACGGAACACGGCTTTGAACCGCTCATCAACGTACTGCTGCATTCCTGACTCAACCGCCCGGTATTGCGCCATGAACTTCCGGGCATCGTCCGTCAGTACGGCCCCTCCGCCCTCAGGACCTCCGGTCGTTCGTTCGATCAGCCTGATCCCGAGCCGCTCTTCCATGGCGCGGATCGCGCCCCACGCTTTCCGGTACGACATATTCATCTCCGCGGCCGCGCGGTTGATGGAGCCGCACCGGTCGATGGCGTCGAGCAATTCCTTTCTTCCCCGCCCGAATACCGGCTGGCCGTCGGCCTCGATCCAGAATTTTGACTTAACCGTGATCTTCATGAATGCCCGTTATGGATTTTTTGCATAACGCGGTTCAAAAAACAATATCGTAGTATCCGCCTTCCGCGCACGGTCTGCACAGGATCAAACCATCGCGATTCCGCTCCCGGCCGTCCTGCACCTGTTCTTTGCATGATTCGCATACAACCCTTCTTGATGGTATGCCCGGCATGTCTTCAGGCCGCAGTCTTACCTGAACCTGTATGATGTTAAACAGTTCCTCATCACTCATGATCTTGTACGCTTCAAGTTGTGCAGTGTACTTGTTCTCGATGTTGGGGAAATAGTTCTTTGCCAGGGTCCGGGACTCGTCTTTTGCAAATATCCGGACAGCCTTGCTTGTTTTAAGATTCAGAAAGGTCGCCGCCATTTTCCCGTAATCTATGAATTTCATGGTTCGGTGGCCGAGGCTGCAGCCGGTCACGGACTGGACCGCGTCGGTTGCGCACCGGTCCATCTCGACGAAAACAATGACGTTCTTCCGGTCGCTCCCTTTCGGATCAAAAATGCTGATCTCCTGGAGGCCGAGCATGGACATGCGGACGCCAAGCACCTGTCCCGCGCAGAGGTGGCCGTGTATGGTAACGGCCTCGGAAAGAAGCTGTTCAAAGTCGACAAGAGTCTTTGTCATAGTTCATCTATGCGGCTATCTCGGATCTCATTATCAATGCGGCTGACCGGCGCCTGCTCGTCAGGAAACTTCTCGATTCTCACCGCGCAGGACTTGTATTCGGGCGTTCCGGTTATAGGGTCGCGGTGTTCAGAAGTGAGAATGTTCGTGAGGGCATTCCTGAAATGAAACGTAAGAAATACGCTGCCGGGCTGCGACCGGTCGGTTACTTTTGCCTTTACCAGGACCTCGCCTCTTCGCGAAGCAACGCGGACCCGGTCGCCGTTCTTTATGTGCAACGACCCCGCATCCTGTGCATGCAGCTCCAGCAGCTCTTCGGGAACCAGCTCCATGATCCCCGGCACCCTGCCGGTCATGGACCCGTTGTTGTAATGCTCGCGCACCCTGCCGGTGATCAGCACGAAGGGATACTCCTTATCCGTGGTTTCGCCGGAGCCTTTGTGGTCAAGGGCCATGAACTTTGCCAGCCCGCCGGGCCGTGCGAACAGATCGGTATAGAGCGTTGTCGTGCCGGGATGGTCCTTGGTCGGACAGGGCCACTGGATCCCTTGGTCCTCGATACGCTCATAGCTTATGCCGCCGTAGATTGGCACCAGGCTTGCGATTTCGTCCATGATGTCGGACGGATGATTGTAGTCCATGGGATAGCCCATGAGCGTTGAAAGCCTGCTGATGACCTGCCACTCCGCCATGCCCGCAACCGGTTCTATTGCTTTTCGTACGCGCTGTACCCTGCGCTCGCCGTTCGTGAAGGTCCCATTCTTCTCGGCAAAGGAGGCGCCCGGCAGTATCACATGGGCATACTTCGTTGTCTCGGTCGGGAAAATATCCTGCACCACAAGGAACTCAACCGACTCCAATGCTTTCCGAACATGCTCAAGATCGGGATCTGTTTGCGCGGGGTCCTCTCCGAGGATAAAGATGCCCTTGAATTTTCCGCGTCTGCACTCGTCCAGCATTTCTACGGACTTGAGGCCCGGTTTTGGGCTGATCTTTACTTTCCAGGCCTTCTCGAATTTGTCGCGCGCCTTCGCATCAGCCACTGGTTGATAGCCTGGAAGCGTGGCCGGCAGCGGACCGAGGTCGGACGCGCCCTGGACATTGTTCTGTCCACGAAGCGCCATGATGCCGGTTGAGGGCCTGCCGAGGTGGCCGCAGACGAGCGCGAGATTCGCGATTGCCATCGCATTCTCCGTGCCGGTCCGGTGTTCGGTGACGCCGAGACCGTACACGATCATCGCTTTGTCCGCATGCGAATAGATTCGCGCCGCCTCAATGATCGCTTCTTGCGATACCCCGGAAAGCTTCACTACACGGTCAAGATCATATTCTTTGACCTTTTCCTTGAGTTCCTCGAAGCCTTCCGTTCTTTTTGCGATGAACTGCCTGTTCTCCCACCCATTTTGCAGAATAACATTGATCATGCCGTTCAACAGCGCGATGTTGCTGCCGGGCTTGAGATTCAGCCAGACATCGGCCTTTCTCGCCATCCAGGTCTTTCTCGGATCAGCCACAACAAGCTTCGCGCCCTTGGCGAGCGCCTTCTTCAGCCACAAAGAAACGATGGGATGCGCTTCCGTGGGATTCGATCCGAACAAAAAGAGCGTATCGATGTCCGCCATCTGGCTTAATGAATTCGTAGCTGCTCCCGCTCCTAAGCTGGTGGCCAGACCGGCCACAGTCGGGGCGTGTCAGACCCGGGCGCAGTTGTCCACGTTGTTGGACCCGACTGCGCATCTAACCCACTTTGCAAGAAGATAATTTTCCTCGTTCGTGCAGCGCGATGAGGAAAAACCGCCGACTTTCTCAGGACCATACTTATCAATCAGCTCTTTGAATTTCGTTGCTGCAAATTCAAGCGCCTCATCCCATGTCGCCTCGTGAAATATGCCGTCTTTCTTGATGAGAGGCGTCTTTATCCGTTCGTCGCTGTGAATGAAATCGTACCCGTATCTGCCTTTTATGCAGAGGTTGCCCTGATTCACCGGCGCTTCATAGTCTGAGGACACCTTGATTACTTTTTTATCTTTCACATGCAAATAGAAGTTGCAGCCCGTGCCGCAGTAAGAACACGTGGTTTTCACCTTCGTCACGTCATGGGACCTTCCCTTGTGCCTGCCTTTTTTGTCCGTCAAAGCGCCGGTAGGACAGGTTGAGACGCATTGCCCGCAGAACTCGCAGTTTTTGAGCGAGCGCGGTTTTCCGAAGGCCGTATCCGGCATGGTGTGAAAACCCCGCCCCGTCATCTCGATCGTGCCCGCCATGACCACATCATTGCAGATCCTGGTGCACCTTGAGCAGGAAATACATTTATTCGGCTCGAATGTGATGAACGGATTATCTTCCCGTATCGGGAGGTCCCATCTCTCGCCCTCGTACCCGCCGGGTTTCACGTCATACAGGTAGGCCAGTTCCTGAAGCGCGCAGTCCCCCGCGCTGTCGCAGCACATACAGTCATTGGGGTGGTTCGAAAGGATCAGGGAAAGCGTCGTCCTTCTGAGCCTCGTCAGGGTCTCGCTCTCGGTCAGGACCGTCATCCCCTCTTCAGCGGGCGTGGTGCAAGCCGCAAGGGGCCTCGCCATCCCCTGTATTTCGACCAGGCACAACCGGCAGCCTCCGTACGATTCAAGCCGTTCATCGTAGCACAGCGTCGGAACAAAGATATCCGCTTCCCTGCAGGCTTCCAGGAGCGTTTTCCCTTTTTCAGTGGTGATGTGCCTGTTGTTGATGGTGAGTTGCATGGTCCCTCTGCAAGGTCCGGGTACGGAAATCATTCCATCGCCCCTGCTTTGCAACGAGTTTTCGGACGACCGGCGATTTGCGTGGATCATAAACGAAAGAGCAATAGAAAATCAAATTCCTTCTTTTCATACCGGGAATGAGTAATGAGCATGGACAGGCGATAATTTTTTCGGATAACGGCGTTTAAAAAAGAAGGTATTGATTGACAAGGTCCTGCCGAGTCTCTACAATAAACACGTTTCGACCGGATATCTTATGGAAGACCACAGACTGAAATCCTATTGTCTCGTTGTCGAGACCAAAAGCTTTTCCCGCGCCGCGCAGGCAAAGCACATGACCCAGTCCGCCATGAGCCGCCTGGTAAAAAGCCTGGAGGATGAACTGGGCGTCACCCTTCTTCATCGCAAAGGCAAAGCCGCGGTCCCCACGCCCGAGGGGAGGCTCTTTTATGAACATGCGAGGAAGATCCTTGAAGGGTATGCGCGGATGGAACAGGACCTCGGCTTTGCAACACGGGCGGACAAAGGCGTTCTGCGCCTGGGAGCAGGCAGGACCCCGGCAATCCATCTTCTGCCCGAGGCCATCTACGAGTTTGCCAAAACGCACCCCGAAATCAGGATCGATTTGTCGGTGGGCAGGACCTCAAGCGTGCTCCGCGACCTCCGCGACAACAAAATAGATGTGGGGATCGTCGAAGGGACGATCATGGACGACTCGTTCTCAGCTGAGATCATTGCGGAGGACGAAATTGTGCTCATCGCCCCGGAAAACCATCCCCTGACGAAAAAAAAGAACATTACAATCCAGGATTTAATTGCGGAACCGTTCATTCTTCCCGAACAAGGGTCGGGAACGAGAACGCTGGTCGATGCCTTTTTTCGTGAGGCGCGGCTCGACGCGAAGAATATCAAGGTCCGCATGGCGCTGGGCAGCCCCGAATTTGTCGTCCAGATGGTACAGGCCGGGATGGGAATTGCCTTCGCCTCCAAGTGGTCGATCTTTACGGCTGTTACGGAAGGGACCGTGAAGCTGCTGCGGGTGCCGGCAAGAAAGATGAAGCAGCACATTTACCTGATCAACACTGATAGAGAAACGGTTTCTCCCTTTGTCAACATATTCAATGAATTCATCAAAGGACACAGTTTTTTCATTCCCTTTTGACGGAATTCCCTTAAATATAACATCTGCCAAAGCACCCTTTCCATAACTATGACAACGGACCGACCTTTCTGAGATCGATATATCCCTTCTGAACGTCTACCGATATCAGCTGCACACGGACCCGGGCGCCGACATCAATCCCCTCAAACCCATGGACCATCCTCCCTTCGACAGGCATCGTGAGAAGCCGGGCCCAGGTGCCTTTCGGAGAGGCGCCGGTGACAATGGCGTCGAACTGTTCTCCGGTCCTCGATTCAAGGAGGAGCGCGGCAGCGGATTTTCCGACCAGCCGTTCCACCTTGTTGACAACGTCCTCTTCTTCCGTGCAGTGTTTGGCCAGGACCTCCAGCTCTTCAATGGTATAGGGTGAAGGAATTCCCTGTATGGCAGCCTTCAATAAGCGCTGCGTGATGAGGTCCGTATATCGCCGGTTCGGGGCCGTGGAATGGGTATAATCCCTGACCGCGAGGCCGAAGTGCCCCGGCGCAGCGACGCCCGGAAGGTCCGCAACATATTCACCGGCGCCCATAAGTTTGATGACCGCAAGGGAGAGGTCGGGGAATCGAAGGGGGTCGGTTTTTTTCTGCCTGGTCAGGAACTCCTCCAGCGCTTTCGGGTCCGGTTGAGGAGGAAGCGTGAATCCCTGTTCCCTGGCAAGCTCGACGATCCGGTCCCATCGTTTTGGTGTGCGCACCACGCGGCGGATGGACGGGAGTTTTCTTGACGAGAGATACCGGGCGGTCACGCCGTTTGCCGCTATCATGAAATCCTCGATAATGTCCTTTGCGCGGTTCTTTTTTTCCACTTCGAGACCGCGGATCTCATCGTTCTCGAATATCGGCCTCGCTTCCGTTGTTTCAAAGCTGAGGGCGCCGTGAACATGCCGGAGGTTCTTCATGCTTTGCGCTGTCCTGTCCTGAATGCGCAGGTTCTCAGCAAGTCCGGGCACGGCGCTCAGGGCCTCGGGAATGGCGCCCTGCCCTTCCAGCCATGCGGCAACGCCGTTATATGCCAGCTTCGCATGGTTGCGGACCCGCGCCCGGTAGATATCGGAACTCTGAAGAGACCCGTCCGGGCCTATCACCATTTCCACGATAATTGCCGGCCGGTCCTCGTTGTGATTCAGCGAGGTGAAGTTGGTGGAAAGCTTCTCGGGAAGCATCGGGAACGTCCTGGCAGCGGTATACACCGAGGTCGTATTATGGCGTGCGTGTTCGTCGATCGACGATCCGTTTTTGACAAGCGAGTCCACGTCAGCCACGGCAACGAGGACCTTCACGTTGTTTCCGGGCATTGTCCCGGCAACCGTGAGCTGGTCCAGGTCACGGGAGTCATCGTTGTCAAGGGAAGCCCAGAGGAGGCCCCTCAGGTCGCGAACCGTCCCATTGTTCATTGCCGCAGGCGACCGGATCCCGCCCAGCTCGGCGAGTACTGCTGTTGAAAAGTCAGGAAGCAATCCCCTCTCGAGCATCGCCCTCCGGGCGATGCTCTGTAATAGTGAACGGTGCTGTTTGTCATTCCCATTCATAGGACGTACCCCTCTTCTTTCCTTTAAAAATCACTGATGTTTGTCTGTGCATCTCATGTCACCAATACTGTTCATACCGCCGACAAAGGCAATTTTCAAGCTGGCCCTCCTTCACCAGGCGGCAAACCGCCGGACTCATTTCCGCCCTGATCAGCGTCGCCCTATACCCGACCGGCGAGGACAAGCACGCCGGAACCCGCAATGATCAGGCCCGCGATCCTGTTTATCCACTGTATTTCATGATGGCTGAATCGTCTCTTGAATACACTGAACACCCCGGTAAAAAACAGCCACCAGAGCACCGAGCCCAGAAACACTCCCAGGACCAGGATGAGCGCTGAAATAATGCTCGACCTGATGCCGGTTAGCCCGAGCCCGGCAAAGACCGCTGCTAAGGAAAAAATGGTCAGAGGATTCGTAAGCGTAAGAAAAAAAGTGGAGACATACATCCCGGCATGCCGTTTTTTCTTTTTCTTTAAAATCGAACTTAAGTTTTTCCTCTCCGGTTTTTCAATGAACGTTTTGACCCCGAGAAGGCACAGGAACGCACCGCTCGAAAGCCTGAGCCAGACCTGTTTGCCGGCGAACAGGTCCGATATGAAGGGGACCCCGAAGGCGGCAATAAAACCGTAGAGTACATCCGCCGTAGCCGCGCCCATACCGGAAAAAAACCCCGCCTTCCGGCCGTGCGTCAGCGTGCGCCGGGCGCAGAGTATGCCGATGGGCCCCATTGGCACGGCAATCACAAAACCGACGATCAACCCTTTTAGAAAAAACATGAGCTCCCCGGAGCGAAGCAGCCCGCTCGTCCCCCGCCTGCGCCTATAACGGTCTGTCGCTGTCCGATCGCTTCGTTTCCTGATCTTTTTTCTTTCTCGCCGCCCGCCGCATTCGCATCCAGGACAACACGGCCATCCCGACGAACATGCCGATCAGAAAAGAAAGCAGTACGATTATGGCAAGCGAGGCTTCGAAATGCCAGAACAGAAATGATATGGCGGCCGGTGCAGCGTTTTGTATTGAAAAAGCGACAATGCCGGCAATGACTATAACGACAAGGACAACGGTAATCATTTTCCCCTCCTTTAGAATCGTGATGCGGCGCGGTCAAAACCGGGCAAGCCTTCCCTGATCCGTTTCGGAAATTGCTCGCCCATCCGGCGGCATGTCCTCATGCGGGAATGGGACAGGGCTTCGTTCACGACCGCCTGCCGTCTTCACAGTTTTTTCTTCTCACGCATTTCCTTTTCGTCCTGGGCGCTGCATCCGCAGGCGGAAAAGATGAGTGTGTCCAGGTCGGCCCCGCTGTAACTCCCGCCAGGTCACCCGCTGAATGACAACGCGGCCGGGCCAGAGACGCCTGTTGTTCCCTTTTCAGATCGATATTTGGCCCTCCCATTCGCTGTCTCCCATCTTGTCAGCAGCTAAAATGATCACAGCATGTTTTTTATATCATAACATCACTTTTTTGTACAGAAGGACATTCTTGATGCTCGCATGATGCATGCCGGACGCGGGCCACGGCAGCAGCATGAGAACAAGCACGAGCTTTTTTATATTTATTCTCCTTGTCATTTTCGTTTCATCATATAAACCACAAAGAGGATCGCGGTAATCAGCCAGCCCCCCTAGCCCATACCCCATCCCCAAGCGCCACCCATCATTCCACCACCCTGGCCACGGCCCCTTTGAGCATGAACCGTGGCTGCCGTGAGTACGATCGCTGGCGCCGCGAATAGCCATTTATTCGTCCCTATCCTCCCATCCCATGAACGTGGATTGAAACAATTTCTTCTCTTGGTCCTTTCATCGATGTTGGCAACGGCTTTCATGACGAGCGCGCACGCTTCCCTGGCTCGGGATTCATCAGGCCGCATCGCGCACCGCCCATGCGTAAAAATGAGCGCCCCGCTTCTGTCCCACACCGACTGCGCCTTTACCGCGGAATCGGCCAGGGGACGCCTTTCCTGAACTCCCCGTCCTGCCCGCTGCCGGGACAAGGGACCGGATCTCCCGCGGTGTCGTGGCAGGTGATCTGGCCTGTCTGCAAATAGCAAAGTTTGTTCATACTGATCTGCATGTCAGACTGTTTCAATGCCGACAATGCTGCTTCTCATGAGCGCCCCTTAAACCAGGCCGGCACAAGTTTCTGCCAGGTCAAATCACCGGCTCCTGGAAAAAATAACGAACCCGGTCCTCAAGCTGATCATTCGACTTCATAGCTGTCAAACCTTCTCCCATTCCGTGTGAAACGTGCCCTTGGCATCGATCCGTTCATAGGTATGGGCTCCGAAATAATCGCGCTGGGCCTGAATAAGATTTGCCGGGAGCCAGGCGCTGCGATAGGCATCAAGATAACCCAGCGAAACCATCAGCCCCGGGACCGGCACCCCTGCTTCCGCTGCACGGCTCACCACCCGACGCAGGTCTTCCTGATGAGCCATGACTTTCTTCGAAAGGTCCGGGTCGAGCAGCAAATTCGGCAAATCGCGTCTCAGGCGGAACGCCCCGCAGATGTCTTCCAGCAACGCGGAGCGGATGATACAGCCGCCCCGCCAGATCCGGGCCACGGCTTCGAGGTCCAGATGATACTCGTATTTGACCGACGCGGCGGTCATGAGCGCCATGCCCTGCGCGTAGACGAGGATCGTCCCGGCAAAGAGCGCGCTGCCCAGTTGTGCGAGAAAAGCGTCTCGGTCTCCCGTGAAACGCTTTATGGACCGCTGATAAACCGCGCCCGCCTGCTCGCGTTCCCCTGCGAAAACCGACAGGTCCCGCATTGCAACTGCCAGGTCGATGGTCGGGACCGGCGCCTGCAGTTCCATCGCGCTCTCCGAGGTCCACATGCCGGTGCCTTTCTGTTTTGCCACGTCGAGGATTTCGTCGATCAGCCGCTTGCCGGTCTTCTCATCCTGTTTGGAGAAAATATGGCCGGTGATCTCCATCAGGTATCCGTTCGATTCACCCTTGTTCCATGCGGTGAACACGTCATGCAATTCGTCGTCGTTCAAACCGAGGCCGCGCTTCATCAGGTCGTAGGTCTCGGCAATGAGCTGCATCACAGCGTACTCGACGCCGTTGTGGACCATCTTGACGAAATGGCCGGCCGATCCGGGGCCCAGCCAGGTCACGCACGGATCGCCGTTCACCCTGGCCGCAACTGCTTCAAGCACTGGACGGACGCGCTCGTAAGCCTCTTTCGGCCCGCCGGGCATGATGCTCGGGCCGTGACGTGCGCCTTCTTCTCCTCCCGACACGCCTACGCCGAGGAATTGGATGCCTTTCGCCGCCAGGCCGCGGGCGCGCACGTCGGTATCCTTGAAATAGGAGTTTCCGGCATCGATGATGAGATCACCCTTGTCCAGGTGCGGCAACAGGTCCTTGATGACCGAATCGACGGGCGCGCCGGCGGGCACGAGCATCATGACCGCCCGCGGTCGGCGAAGCAGAGCAACAAACTCCTTGATGTCGTCCGCACCGTGGCTTTTGCGGCCGGTTGATTCACTGCGTAGCGCTTCAACCTTGCCCGCGTCCTTGTCATAACCCGCAACCGCGAACCCATGGTCGGACATGTTCAACAAGAGATTTCTCCCCATGACGCCTAAACCCACCATGCCGATTTCGTACTGTAGCTGCTGTTTCATATGTATCATGGCTTTGGCTCCCTTAAGATCATCTCTGCCACAGGATCCGTGCGTCTTCGAGCGGGATCGCAACACCGTCGTGGTGCGGTATCACCCGCGCCGTATAGTCCGTGGCTGGACGTAAAGAAGGCACCTGTGCCGTATAATTATAGCCCTTTGCGCCCGCGAGTTGCCGGCCTCGCGTCATTTCCTGTTGCACCGGCTCTCCCCCGTTCACTCCATTCGCATACAGTTCGACACGGACCGCATGGGGGTCGAGACCGCCGAAATAAACCTGGACCTCGAATAGGTGTTTCCCCCCGCC
>JAJXTW010000283.1 GCA_021783455.1 Nitrospirota bacterium
TTCTACAATCGACAGCGCCGACAGGCACGACTCGGGTTTCTTTCCCCTGTCGTTTATGCGCAAAGGTTTTATGCCGGGCAGCTGGCAGCATGAAAGGTTTGGTGTCTACTATTGACATCCGACCTCACACCAAGGCAAAGAAGTGATCATTCAGGATAGCAAATCGCCATGTCATTCCTAGTTTGATCCAATCAAAATCGAGCGGAATTTTCCTGATAAAATTGCCATTTAAGTCGAAAACTTGAATCCGATTATTCATCGTATCAAAAATGTAAATAGCGCCTTTGTAAAGATAAAAATCTAACGAGTAGCCATCCTCTGTTTTGCCCAAGGATTCCCTACCAAATTCGCCGTCCTTACTGCCCCATTTACCCGCAATTAATATCTGGTCCTTAACTTTCGGCTCGTCAGAAAATGCGATTATCGGATGGATGGACGACAGTAATAGAATGATTGTTATGTATTTCGTTATCTTCATAAAGATCACACCATAATCTTTACAGGATTAACAAGTTGTTGACGGGACGGAAACTGCTATCTACATATATATAGAGCCATCTACCGGTAGATATTTCTATCTACCCGTATATATCTGTGATGTATCTACCAGTAGATAGGTTTTAAGTTTATCGAGAGTCCTGGGTATATCTACCGGTATATACTTTTCGAGGTGTGCACCAGCGATCTTCCCGTATTTCACAAACCAGATCCTGGAGTAGCCGATCCGCGACCATCTCTTACAATGCCACGATTATATGCCGAATCCTGTTCTGCGTCAATCGGGGGGGTAGGCGGAGTATAGCGGCCGTTTAGTTCTGAATGAACATGTGATTGTTGCGAGGAATATAAACTCCAACATTTCAGGAAGAAGCTATTGACGAAAAAATATATCACAAAATGCAATGATACAAAAGGAATTAAGGAATTTGCGATCTGCTCTTGAAACACTGTCCGACGCCGATCGGAAGAGCTAGTTCATCAGAAAAATAAAAAGTTGCAGGAATGAGAGCTTTTTTAACAGGTTATTCTGAACGCTACCTTAGTCGCTTGCTGTGATTTTCAACATCAGTTTCCTCAATCGATTTTTTGCGCAATATATACCACATGCCTCAAGCCGCCCCTGCCGGGCCGCAGACGCTCTACGGAAAATCCTGTTGCTGCGAGCCGCTTTTCAAACGCGGCATCGGAGGTCTCTCCCCATACGGCAAAGACGCCGGTCTGCGCAAGAGCAGCGGCAGTCGTCTTAAGAGCGCGGCTCCCGTAAAAGGGATCATGATGCGCGTCCGTGGCCGATCCGGGACCTTCATAGAGATCGATGATGATAGCGTCGAATTGTTGCGATCCCGGCTGCGCGGACCTTGCGATCACCGCAGCAACATCGTCGATCACGATGGTAACCCGCGGGTCAGAAGCAGCGTTTTTGGTCAGTCCCGCGAGAGGGCCGCGGCACCAGCCTGCCACAACCGGGTTGAGTTCAGCCACCATGACCCGGGCTGAGGAAGGCAAAGAGTCAAGCGCTGCACGGAGCGTCAGGCCCATTCCCAGGCCGCCGATCAGGACCCGGGGACCCCTGCGTGCAGCTACGAGCCTGCAGGCCTCTTCGCCGAGTTTGATTTCCGATCGGTTCGCGCTGCTGTTCATCAGCACGCGGTTGTTGATCATGATCAAAAAGTCCCGAGCTCCCCGCTTTCGCAGTTCCAGGATCCCGTCCGGGGTTTCAACTTTATCTATCGTTTCCCACGGTTGTGCCATGCAGTGAGGTCTTTCACAAACAGCAGTAGTTGATTTTCGATGTCTTCTTTACGGTTTTGCGCGAACAGCCGCAATTTCGAGCCAATTCCAGATTCACCCTCATGTTCTCAATGCTTCGAAGAATTCACTGAAACGCTCCCGCTCATCGGTTATCCGGCACTTCGGTATGGACTTTAAAAACGACCTGCCGTAGTTCTTTGTCATAATGCGCGAATCGAGAACAACAACCGCGCCCCGGTCGGTCTTCGTGCGGATGAGCCTGCCGAAGCCCTGGCGAAAAAGAAGCGTCGCCTGAGGGACCTGGTATTCAAAAAATGGATTTTTGAGCCGCTCCATGCGGGCCTCGACGATGGGTTCGTCCGGCACGGCAAAGGGCAGCTTCGCGATCACGACGCACTGGAGGGCTTCGCCGGGGATGTCGATCCCCTGCCAGAACGACGCGGTGCCCATGAGCACGGCACGGGGAACGCTCTTGAACTGTTCGATCAACCGGTAGGCGGGCATCTCTCCCTGGCACAAGAAGCCGAGTTCCGGCAGCTCCTTTCGCAGGGTCTCCGCGCTCTTTCTGAGCTGGCCGTAGCTGGTGAACAGGACCAGCGTCCTTCCCCGGGTGATCGTGAGCACGGATTTCAATTCGGCGTCGAAGCGCTCCTGGTACCCGCTTGCCTGCTGGTCATCGAGGCCGGTTGCGATGTAGAGCAGGGCCTGTTTTTCGAAATCAAAGGGAGAGTCAAGCTGCAGTTCCGTCGGAGCATCGAGGCCGAGCCGGTTCTTGATATAGGTGAAGGCCCCTGCGGCGGAAAGAGTTGCGGACGTCAGGATCACCGTGTCGGCTTTGCCGAAGAGGTTCTCGCGGAGCGTACCCGCCACATCGATCGGCGATGCAACGAGCCGGTACCGCAGGTTCTCCCGCTCCGCCCAGTACACGAACCCTTCCGCGCTCTGGTCAAGGTTGATCCGTACGGCCGATGCGAGGGATTGGGCCCGTGCGGCGAAGGCCTTGACTTCAAGTTCCTCTTCCTGGGAATCCGCCGTGAGTTCGAGGAGCGAATCCCGCAGTTCCATGAGCGGCTCGCTCAGGATGTCGGGCACGATGTTCCGCTGCCGTATCCGGAGCGCGGGCTCCTTGGAGAGGAAGGGGTGAAGGTTCAAAAAGAAGTTGTCCGAGACGACCCGGAGCCCGTCTACCATACCGCGCAGGATCTGCACTTCGGCGTCCTGCACGGTGAGGCGGGTGAGAAGTCCTTTCCGCGTCCGATGGGCAAGGAGTGTATCGAGCAAATACTTCACGGAAAAGTTCGTGATCTCGACGCCCAGGTAATCAGTCGCCACGTCTTCGATCTGGTGGGCCTCGTCGAAGACCACGGCCTTGTACTGCGGCAGCACGTTGCCGCCTGTTGCCATGTCGGCAAAGAAGAGATGATGGTTCGCCACAAGAATATGGGCCTGCTGTTCTAAGGATTTCGCCTTGAGGTAAAA
>JAJXTW010000049.1 GCA_021783455.1 Nitrospirota bacterium
CCTGGGGCCTTTACAAGATCGAGAACTTCGTGGCGATAATTTCATCGGGGTTGATCTTTCTTACAGCCTATGAGATAGCAAAAATGATATTTATGCCTGTCGCGGAGTTGAAGAACCTTGATATCGGTATGGCGGTTGTTTTTCTGATGGCCCTGCCCAATCTGGTTTTCTATAAATACGAATCAAGGATTGCGAAGGCGATAAATTCTCCTTCTTTGACGGCAGACGCGGAAAACTGGAAGATGGACACGGTATCCCTGGTCGTTGTCGGCGTCGGAATAACAGGCGCACGATTCTCATACCATGTTATGGACAGGATAGCGGCCGTGCTGGTCTTGCTGGCGGTGATCAAGTCGGGCTATGGAATTCCTAAGGCCTCCATGAAAAGCCTCCTGGACGCGTCCGTGGACAAGCCCCGTATGGTCAAAATATTCAAATGCCTTGGTTTTGCATCATATTTTACAATAGAATTTCTACCTTTTTGCCACTGAACTCATCTCGTGTAGTGGCTATACTCTTCTCGACATTTTTATGAAACGCATGCCAAGGGGAGACCACGTGGACTGGAAGCGCCTGCTTGTTTATATTTCTGGAACTGTTGATCAGGAACTGCTTCTGTGTAACGAATGCCTGGTGACAAAAAACCGCGTATTACGGAATCAACTCAAAGGCGCCTCCGGCTCACTGACGGGGAACGAAAGACAAGACCTCAGCGGACATCGAAAAGCGCTCATTCACCTCATACCGTTGATGCTCAACAATGCAGACCGCTGGTAATCCAGAATTTGAAGTGCTGTTATTTTTTTTAAGATCTTTTTATGAGAAACCTTTGAGGGTATCGATTTCGCGGTAGGTTTATGAAAAATCGAGGGTAGTTGTGAATGCTTTTGCTGTAGAAAGTCCATGGCCTGCCTGATGTTGATTTTTACATCAACCTCCTCCAGATGTTTTGACCATATGTGAAATAAAATGTCCGAGCAGTGAAAGTATTCCTTTACGGTCACTAGTGGCCCTCCGTGGCCGACGAGGCGTGATATCGTTTGAAGTACGTTTGCGGTCAGATTATTGCCGATACGTTGTATTCCCATGCCGAGAATAAGGTGTCGGATATTATCAAGGTGCTTTTCGTTGAATATCTCGTGCTTAAATATGGGCGCGTTTGACGGCACCTTATCCCAATGAAATGCTGCAAGCCATCTCATGGCAAATAGATTTACAAAACAGTGGCGCAAAAAGTGAAATCTGAAGTTCCTTACATTCATATAGGTGAACAGTCGGGCGGCTTCACGGGATACATGGCCCTTGCTCCAAGCCTGGCCCTTGTGGTTTACACATAGCAACGCATCATGCCCCCCGGATTCTCTTCTCGCTCGATAGTATTTGATGAATTCGCTCAAAACACTTTCCGGAAACAAAAGCTGGATCGGCACGTTGCGTTCCCCGTTCTTTGTCTTGGTCTTCATGATAGTGATGTAATATCCACCGTTGTACTTGATATGCCGGCATCGCAGCTTCATAATTTCGCTGATCCGGAGTCCCCCATAGTAGCCCAGGTAGCAAACTATGCGGATGAGCGATGCTTTATGTGCGATTCTCAACTTTTCTTTGTCAGTCAATGATTTTTCTCCGACGAGGCGCTTTCTCATCGGTATAAAAAAAAGGTACGACATTTCTAGCGCTGCTTCGAATTCCTCGATTTGAACAAAAGATTTGATAGAAGGAACGTTATTCTTGCTGAGCCTTTTAGATTTCCAGTCAAGATCCTTGAATGCGCCTACTCCCTGAACCGCCAAGTATTCGGAAAAATCCTTGAGTGCTTCTCTGATATTTTTCGATTGGTATTCATACATGGTCTGGCTCAGCGCCAGCTCAAGGTCTGATCTGGACAACATATCCAGAGCCTCATGCCTGATTATAGTAACAAACAGTTTGGGGATCTGCGACGCATAGGTATTTATACTTGTGGTCTTGAGATCGCTGTTTATTATCATATATTCCAGCCAGTGCATATAATGTGTGATGTTCCGGTAATCGCTGGACTCAGGATCAATATCGGAGTTTGCAACGATGCTCCAGATGTCCGCTATAGTTTCTCGCCTTTTATCGATTCCGCTCATACCTGCCTTGAGAAGCTTTCTCCTGGCTGTCGTGATTTTTTTCACTATGTCGGCAACGGCATTCTCAATTTTGTATCTGCTTGTACTGGCTATGACCGCGCCATTAGCAGACAGGTCTAAGTAGTCAGTCGCGCTTGGGGTTTCGCCAAAAAAATAAGAAAAATGCCGATTTCCGTAACTATAGGATGGCATCTTGCTAGACTGGATCGCAATGATGAATGGCGGAACATTATTATACTTACCGTGTTGTTTCTCAAGGTTTATAGATGAGGCTGCAATCACCGCTTTTCGGAAATCCCATATTCGAAGGCCATCAGAATGATCGATTCCGGCTTCTCTGCAGATGCGTGACGTCCACTTGGAGAAGTTGCCTGGGAATTTAGCGAGCGTCTCCGCATCAAGCGCAAATATTTTGTCCTTCAAACCCGGGGAAACTCGGACGAGTCTCTTCGCATGTTCTTGATAAAAAAGGCAACATCGCATGAAATATGCGGAGGCGGGAAGCGGCAGAAAAAACCGCCGGATGGTGTCAGAATTAGGAGAGGTTCTATTTATGTAGCAGGGTTTCAAATTTATGTCGTTTCTGCTCAACGTTAATAGCCACCGATGATAATCGTCAAAGAGAATTTTCCCGAAAATGGCCGATGCCGCAACAAAGGAGCACAGGTATTCTATCTCGCGTTGTTTGCGTAACTTCTTGCTGCGACCTCTCCTGCCGGGAGCACCTTTGGAATACGATTCGTTCCCAGTTGGAAAACGCAGAAGGTAATCATGAATCACCTGGATTGACCGAACGTTTCTTATGATGTGGTCCTCGGCTTCAAGAACGAGGAATGGTCTAGCCCTTTTGGGAATATCTATAAGCGGTGACCAGACGAGACTTTCCTTCTTAAGATCTGTGACAAAGTGATTGAACGTATCCCAATGGAGCCATGTTTGGTAACTGCGTGAATTGTTGTTGACTTCCAGGGCTTTGGATATGGCCTTGACATCTTCATTAGTCAGCTTGGTTCTTTGAGTCCTGTCTATCGTTTCAGTAAGGACCTCCATGATGCGGTCGCAGATATCCTTCGTAACCTGTTTATCATGGCTTGCGTATACCTCAAGGATATACCTTCCTTGTGCGGCTATCATATCTAAATCGGGTTTTGCTTGAGCCATCGCGGCATGTACCTCACTTCGTCAAATCCGATCTCATCGAGAAGAGAATCGATTGTCATCAAGCATAAATCCGCAGCTTCCTGGAAACGGACTGAAGATGCGATACTGAATGCTTCCCTTCCGGACCGCTGGTGTCCCGTCCACATGTCCGCGATATCATGGCTGATACCGCGATGATAAAGATAGTTACTGCTGAAGTGCCTCGGCATGTTCGTCGGGACTTTGTAGTCCAGCCCCAGGGACTCAAACGTTCTTCGGATCACATCAAACGTCAGGTCCTTGTACACTCCATTATCTTCGATAGTAAAAAAAATACTCTCGGTCTTCCCGCGTTGATATGACATGCAGAGATTCTGCCTCACATAGCTGAAAAGCGTAAACCTTCTCTCGTACATGTTATCAAGGAGTCTTCGGATTCGTTTCGGCAATGGAAGAATTCTCTCTTCTAGATACTTGCCGCTATCCTTGTCGTTTATAACGATTATCCCAGCTCTGCTGTTGTATTGACGCCAGAATAGTTGGGGATCATCATGCGGACGGAGCGTAGTAGAGAATTGTATGCCTAAATAGAGGTAGACGGTATAGAGATTGTGTCGTCGCACGATGTTTTGTTCATTACTGATGGCTTTCTTGAGGGTCGCGATTCTGCGTGTCACATACGACAGAGAGGGGATGCTTGATGAACCATACCCCGGCAGATCTAGTTTCACCGGTTTAGTCGTGATTTCCTGGGGCGGTAGAACCACGGTGCGGGTAAGGCCCTGTGAAGAGCAGTCGTATAGTATTTTCCTGATCCCGAAGTCGACGAAAGCAAAGATACGTAAGTATTCTCGTTCGAGCAATTCATGCGGGATATGCACATAATGGAGCTGGGCGCCCATAAGTTCCTGATGAGCTTTGCCGCTAATATGGCAAGCAATAAATTGGTCAAGTCCGTAATAGCATGAATAAACGGTAAAGAAGGCATTCGCGATTTTTTTCATGGTAAGCCTGAGACCATGCCTATACTGTTCCTCCACGAGATTGTTAACGGCATAATCCGAGTTGAGATTTCCCAAGAACCTCTCGATCTGGTCGAAGCTCAACCGGGTTATTTTATTTTTTTTCCGGTAGCTGAAAATATATCGCTTATCCACTGGACTTTCTGGTATATATAGGGCAATTGCCTCCGGCAGAGGGATATACACATGATCGGATGTTTTTAAACAAGACGCCTCCTGCGGCAGTCTTTCAAGTTTCACAATGGCCGGGTTAAGGATGTAACATCTGTCGCCGATCTTTTGAAGCATTATAGTTTGTGGTGTGTCGAACGTCCCGTAGGCGACCAAGTCAAGAAGTTCACGTGGATCGATGCCGGTATGCATCAAAATGAGGAGGTAGAGGATCACAGCATCGATCTCGGGATCTTTTTTTTCTCGGCCAGTATCAAAGGCTTCATAAAGAAATGCAAAGTGGAACAAACCAGCCGTTTTATTGTCCCAAAAGAACAGGTAGTTCCGGTTGGTGACCGTGTTATTCCGCCAAGTTGTTTTTCGTTCTTCCTCTTTAGATAGCACGCCGCCGGGATTAGCGCTCTGGTCCAGAAATCCCGGGAAGTGGCTTAACGATGGTTCGTTACCGCTGTTCTCGGTCTTTGGGCCGTCATCGTCAAGACCCAGGATGGTACGGCTCTCCCTCTTACCCTTGGTCTTGACTTCATCATCAGAGCCGTCCGGGGGCTCCTGGTAGAGGCGTTCCTGGTATTCTCCGGGCTCCCTCCTGACTTTATATGGTCTGGCGATGATCCCTTTATCGCTCAGAAGTTTCTTTGCAGTATTGGAATAGTGTTTAACCGTATTCTTACTGACTGATGTCACCCCTCTAGTTTTCTTCCGATAATTGGAGGTCCAATCCTTGATAAATGTCTCGTCGTAATCTCTATCAATGAACGTTTGACATAATTTTTTGTCTTCGCTCGCATATTCAAATGAGAAACGGGCTGTTCGCTCATATTTCATTTGTGTCGTTAGTCTGTTTGTCTGAGAGATCTTTTCAGAGAGCTTATGATGAAAGAGAAATCCGAAGGCA
Source organism: Nitrospirota bacterium (assembly GCA_021783455.1). GTDB lineage: Bacteria > Nitrospirota > UBA9217 > UBA9217 > UBA9217 > JAJYKN01. The sequence goes on from JAJXTW010000049.1 coordinate 5,346, forward strand.
TAATAGAGATGTGGTTGTATCGTATTCGTTAGCGTTGACGACTGGTAAGCTGCCACGTGAAATGAAAGGAGGAGCGACTCTTCGATTTGAGGCGGATAATGCCAAATCAACTTTTTCCCCTGTTTGGGCGTTTTGACGAGCTCATACCATGCCTCGAATACGCCCATGAACATCTCTTTGATCTTATCGACTGCATCCCACTCCGAACTGGCATGGTCATCCCGCAGCGCCTTGAAAGCTCTCTCCAGAAGGTACTGGATGCACGGTTTCGCTGGGGCTAGACCCTTCAGATTTTTAGGGACTTTCACGATGCTCATGAAGTACGCTATGATTTCACCGATTTCACCAGCGTCCAACTTTTCGAACGGTGTACCGTGCCGCTTACTATAAACCCCTTCTCGCATTCGAGCTGCTTTAGGGTTACTGAAATAGTCGAAGGGCTTGTCGCCTGTCTTCGTGATATCCCGTAGAATTTCTATTGTTTCAAGGGCAGTCATCGAATTATTTGATTTCTTTCGTCCAATTGCATATGGTCAAGTTATCAAGATAGAGTCTGGGAGATCCTGTGATCTTCCTTTCTAGGATGTAGCGGTTCAACTTCATAATATCCAGCTTCGCTTGCTTGCTAGCGTTGCTAAAATTATCCGATCTATATTTAGCTGTTTTCTTAAGCAGATCTACGACCTTTCTTTCTGGGATTGACTGAGCTTTATTTCCTGTCATTATGTTATATAGGGTGGGTAACGCGATAACCTCGTTGAGCCAAGCCAGGTTCTTCAATCCGTATTTAAAAGTTTCTGGCAGCTTCCACTTAGCCACCTCATCACACAGTTCTTTCGGAGTCATGATGCCACTTACACCACGAAATTCGTGGGCTGCAAATTCGGGTTCATCGTTAAAAAAAAATTTTGTGCAGCAATGGGATCTCTGCACCCCATCGGCGGTCTTTACGATTTTTGTGAATACTTTATCTTTGCAGATTTCACATGTCATGCCGGGATTCTCGATAATCCATTCATCAGTTCTGAGAGTCTTGAATCCATTCATTGCGTTTCGGGTTAGTAACGCTTCAAATTTACATTTGTACGGCTTCTCAGATCTGTAGCTACACGCGATTATACGATCCCCCTTTTCTATTATTCCTACTGTTCCTTTTTTTTTCACAAGCGCCCCCCGATGGCAAAGAGGACACGTTCTTCCGACGTGTTTGCCCTGCTTCCGTGATCTAATCCGTGGAGCAATTGGCGACTCCGGCAAAATGTGCTCTTCTTTTAGGATGTCTTTGCCAGCGATTTCTTCCCTCGTCATTTCCTCTTTCATCTCAATATTCGGTTTTTTTATGGCTGTGTCCGCGATTTCCAAGTTCTTCCGGTTTGATTCACTTTCGTCAGCTTCTCTGGTTATTTGTACTTTTTCTCTCGTCTCTGTCAACCAGGAAAGCTCTACCTTCTCATAGGATTGAACAATAGGAATGAGTTCCTTATCCGTTATGGCAATGGCCCAGAATTTGTTTATATTATTATTTGTAAGGATCAACTCGAGCAACCAACAGCGCGCGATGGGTAAATATTTATTTTCGGATTTAAAGAACACGGGCAGCATCAAGTTGAGGCAAGGTTCAAGGAGTTCGGCCGGGAGTTTGTAAGGTGGGAAAAACTCGGAGGATGGCATACGTGATGGGTCGGGCGAGAATATCTTAATGTCCTCGTTATCGAGGTCAAGTTGTTCAAAGTTGATTTGGTCTATGCTGTATTGAAACGACGCATATTTATCATCATTAGCAGCCTTATTTTTAGGCATTCTAGTCTCCTAAACAATCTTCTTTAGCTGAATTAAGAACTGCCGCTAAAACCTAAAAAAACATTGGCGGCAATAAGTCAGATAGCACCGCCGGATTTTGGCCATTGCTGGGGATTGAACCTAATGGCGATCCGCACTGAAAGGCCAAATTTGGCTTTTTGTATTGTTAAAAAAACTAACAATAAATGTTTTGTTATTGGACTATATATTAAGTAACGATTGGTGTCAATAGGGCTATTTGGGGGCACTTTTTCTGGATCATGAGCCGTAAACCTGCCTTCAATTGCACAGCAATTCATAATTATTTTTTTAAGTAATTGAAAATAAGTGCAATACGTTACTAATAGCTAGAATGACGGGTAGTAGTAAAATTGAAGTAATTTTAAATTAATTGCTTATTTTAGGTGTAAATATGTTTATTTATTAATATTGCTGAAACTGTGTCATTTTTATGGGGTTTTAGCCGTTGACAGCGGGAAGTCAATTATGGTAAATTGGCTTCGTTGCCGCTCTGGGCTTGTGTACCTCATGTGGGGTGTCCTTCCTTCGGCACCATTTTTTGTAACGCGGGTATGAGCACGCAGTCCTCCGTCTCGCAGTCCTGAATGCATCAGCCTGAATGTGTCCGAATGAAGAAACAACTCCACATAGCAGTTTTCCTCTGGTTTATCGCTCTCCTCTTTCCGATCAACGGTACGGCCCAAGAACCTCAGAACAGCAGTCTCGGCATCATTACCTCACCGCTCGCCAATGTGCATGAGGGACCACTGTCGAAGTCAAAGCTCGCCACGCAGGTGCTCATGGGAGACGAGGTCCGCATCCTGGCAAAACAGGACAACCGCTACCATATCGCCATTCCCAGCCAGGAAAACCAGGAAGGCTGGGTCCAGCAGGAAGCGGTGCAGCTCCTGAAGGACAACGGGCGCGGCTACCTGAACGCGAACCGGCGGTGGATCGTCGTAACGATGCCCAAGACCGAAGCCCTGATCCTGGACAAGACGGGCAATCATACCGTGCCGCTTTATGGCGGTACGCGGCTTCCGGTGCTTCAACAATCCGTTGACAGCTATAAGGTCCAGTTTCCCGACTACTCCGTGGCGATCATCGACGCGGCAGAAGCCATGCCCGTGAAATCAACCGATCCCCTCGTGAACGACACACAACCGGAGGAGCTCGCTGCTACGGCGAAACGGTTCCAGGGAATACGGTTTCTTGCCGGCGGCATGACGGCGCAGGGCATCGACACCAGCGGACTCATCTATATCACCTACCGCATCCACGGCATCCCGATCAGCAGGGACCGGCTAGCGCTGAAAACAAAAGCAGAGAGAGTATCGAAGAAGGAGCTTCGGGCCGGAGACGTACTCGTCTTCTACGGAGAGAACCAGGGACTCTACGTGGGAAACGGACGGTTCCTCCAGGCAGTGAAAAAGAGAACGGTCCAGCAGGCAGGCATCTTTGACCGGCGGTTCAACAAGTCGCTCCAGTACGGGTTCCGGCTCAGGGGCAGCAGTCCGGACGAGAACAAGAAAATCGGCGACATGACCGCCGACGAGATCCTGATCGCGCAAGCCCGCGTGGCCGGGCTGCCGCTCGGAAAACGGATCGCGTATTGGGCCGGCCGCTTCATCGGCACGCCTTACGATCCCGATCCGCTCGGACTCTATGTGCGAACGAACCGCATTGTGGCGGACGAGAAGGCCGACTGCATGTACCACGCCTTCCGCTCCGTGGAACTGGCCGAGAGCAACACGCCCCGCGAGGCAATCGACAAGGCGCTCGTGCTCCGGTTCTTGACAACAGGCAAGCTTGTTGACGGCCTGGTCACGAACTACGACGAGCGCTTCCAGTACGGCGAAGACATGGTCATGAGCGGCAAGTGGGGGAAGAACATCACGGCCGATCTCGGGGCCGTCACGACGATCCCCGGTTCCCGCGGCAAGGCTACAGTTGACATCCTGCCGAAAAATATTCTGCTGACCCGTTCTCTCCAGAAAGGCCTTCAGGACGGCGATATCGTGTTCTGGGTCAAGGACCCGAAGAAGCGCGCGGTCGGGGAGATCGTGGCGCATTTGTCGATCGTCCACATCAAGTCCGGCAAGCCCTCCCTGATCCATGCGGCAGGCGACAAGGACCGGGACGGACGGCCCGGGGGTGGCGTGGTCAAGGAAGTCCCCTTTTCCGAGTACGTGCGCCACATGAAGTTCATCGGCGCCTTCGTAACGCGGTTCGAGCAGCAGTAGCCGCCCGCCATTCTTTGCGTTTGACAATTCCCACAATTCTCTGCTATAACAGTCCGAAGGCTTGCCATTCCAGACGCATGATCCACGATTCATGATGCATGAGTAAATGAATGTGAAGCCGCGTATGCATCCTGTATCATGCATCGTTCGTCCATCCGAGGAGCCCCTATGCTCTCGAAGGTCATCAGCTCCGCAGTGCTCGGCATCGACGCCTATCCTGTCGAAGTTGAGGTCGATGTGGCGAGCAGGGGACTGCCCTTTTTTTCCACCGTGGGCCTTCCCGATGCGGCCGTGAAAGAGAGCAAAGAGCGCGTCCGCGCCGCGCTCAAGAACACGGGCTTTGATTTCCCCCTGAAGCAGGTCGTTGTCAATCTCGCCCCCGCCGACATCAAGAAAGAAGGCTCGGCCTTCGACCTGCCCATTGCCATCGGCATGCTGATCGCGGAAGGCATCCTGAATCAGGAGCAGGTCTCCGGTTACCTTATCGTGGGCGAGCTCTCGCTCGACGGCAGGGTCAAACCGGTCCGGGGCGCGCTTTCCATGGCCGTGCTTGCGAAAAAAGCGGGCTACCGCGGCATGGTGATCCCTGCGGACAACGCGCAGGAGGCGGCGGTCGTCGAGTCCGTCCGGATCTTCGGGATGGAGACCCTGCCGCAGGTCGTCGAGTTTCTCTCTGGAAACGTTCTTGCCGAGCCGGTCAAGATCAATATCCAAAGCGCCTTCGAAACCTATTCGGCATACCAGGAAGATTTCTCGGAAGTAAAAGGCCAGGAGCATGCGAAACGGGCCATCGAGGTAGCGGCTGCGGGCGGTCACAACATCATCATGATCGGCCCGCCGGGCTCGGGAAAGACCATGCTGGCGCGCCGCCTTCCCACGGTTCTGCCGCAGATGAGTTTCGACGAGTCCATCGAGACGACGAAGATCCACAGCATCATGGGGCTTTTGAAACAGGGCCAGCCCCTCATTGCAACGCGGCCCTATCGTTCCCCGCATCATACTATTTCCGACGCGGGCCTGATCGGCGGCGGCCAGATTCCGAAGCCCGGCGAAGTGAGCCTGTCGCACAACGGCATTCTCTTTCTCGACGAGCTGCCGGAATTCAAACGGAACGTGCTCGAAGCGCTCCGTCAGCCCCTGGAGGACGGCCAGGTCACGATCTCCCGCGCCGTCACGTCGCTCACCTATCCCGCGTCCCTGATGCTCGTCGCCGCCATGAACCCCTGTAAATGTGGATTTAGTGGAGATCCATTACATCAATGTTTATGTACGCCCCATCAGATACAGACCTACCGGTCAAAAGTGTCCGGGCCGCTCATGGACAGGATCGATATCCACATCGAGGTGCCCGCGATCAAGTTCAACGAAATTTCTTCGGACGCGACTGCCGAGCCGTCAACATCAATTCGCGAGCGTGTGACGCGGGCGCGACAAGTCCAGCAGGAACGTTTTAAATCCGACGGTATTTTTGCCAATGCCCACATGAAGCCCCGGCACATACGGAAGTATTGTAAAATAGAAGAGGACTCGCTCCATCTTATGGAGATGGCGATGAACAGGCTCGGACTTTCCGCGCGGGCGTATAATCGCATATTGAAAGTGTCGCGGACGATCGCGGACCTGGAGAACAGCGAGCAGATCGGATCCCAGCATATTTCGGAGGCGATACAATATAGAAGCCTTGATAGAAAGGTCAGCTGACCAGCGAATGAAGACACTGCATCAAGAACGGGAAGCGCTCAATGGATATTTATAAAGTATCAGACCTGCTGGTGCGGGTTGAACATCGGATGGGTGCACTCTAGGGGAACTCTTCATGGAGCGAACGCGGTTTACCATAGCTGTCTTCATGCCACATGCACGATTCACACAACAGAGCAGCTATCGGGTGCTCATTTGTCTTCTCGGGATGCTCGCCCTTCTTCCCCTGCGTGCCTCCGCCACTCCGGAGTATGCGCGACAGACGGGGTTTGAGTGCAAGCGGTGCCATGTTGATGCGATCGGCGGCGGTCCGCTCACGGAACAGGGGAAACAGTACCTCGAAGAAATAAAGTCCCAGGGCCTCTACCGTCCGCTCACCATGACCCGGCACATCGCCCGCCTCCTCATCGGCTATTTTCACATGTTGGCCGCAATTATCTGGTTCGGCACGATCATGTATGTCCATCTTTTGCTGAAGCCGGCGTACGCCTCAAAAGGCCTTCCCAAGGGCGAGCTCAGGCTCGGCTGGCTCTCGATGGCCGTGCTCCTGATAACGGGAACACTCCTGACCATTGCCAGGATCCCGTCCTGGAATATGTTCTTTACCACACGGTTCGGCATTCTTCTCGGCATCAAGATATGCCTGTTCCTGGTCATGCTTTTGAGCGCCGTCGTCGTAACCCTATTCATCGGTCCGAAATTGAGAAAACAGAAAACACTCCTTCCCGCGCAGGACAACGGCGTCTATACCCTTGAGGGGCTCTCCCAGTTCGATGGAAAAGACGGACGTCCGGCCTATCTGGCCTACCAGGGGATCGTCTACGATGTGACGGCGAGCAGACTCTGGAAGAACGGCTCCCATGTGACCAAACACGCCGCGGGCAACGATCTGACGGAGCTCCTCAAAACCGCACCCCATGGCGAGGACAAGATCCTCGCGATGCCGCAGGCAGGAAGACTGCTCGCGTCCGGAGAAAAGCTCAAACTGCCTTTCCATTTACGGCTCTTCTATTTCTTCGCCTACATGAACCTCGTTCTTGTCTTCGTTATTACCTTCGTCATCGCCCTCTGGAGATGGTGGTAAGCTCCCGTCCGCATGCTTTCCTCCTCATGAACATAGAAAAAGCACTTAGACACAGAAGAAGCGGATTAACATATGATAAAGGCGGATAAATTCGAGAGCAAGGCAATCGCCTATTGGGTGAACAGCTCGTTGAAGAAAAATCCAACCTTATCCGGCTTTTTCAGGTTCTCAAAACTTGTAACGACTTAAGCTCGCTCTCTCCGGGTTGACGATTTCAATCAAAAAGAATATAGTAGAAAACGAAGAAAAACGAGTTCATAAGCGACCTTCCCGAGGAGACGCCACTGCGTGACTGACAACCCTATTGCTGAAGTTACCTCATCCGATATCCCCGCGCTTTCGATCATCCCCCTGGGCGGAGTGGGCGAGATCGGGCTCAATATGACGGTCCTCGAATATGGGGACGATATCATGGTGATCGACGCGGGCCTCATGTTTCCCGACGCCGAAATGCTCGGCGTGGACATCGTGATCCCCGATTTTTCCTACCTCCTCGAAAACCGGGAACGCGTCCGCGGCATCGTGATCACCCACGCGCACGAGGACCACATCGGCGCGCTTCCTTTTCTGCTCAAGGAGCTCAAGGTCCCGATCTACGGCACGCGGCTCACCCTCGGGTTCATCAAAGAAAAGCTGAGGGAGCACGAGCTGGACAGCGAGGTCGAGCTCATCGTGGTCAAACCGCGCGACGTGGTGAATCTCGGCGTCTTCCGCGTGGAGTTCATCCGCGTGACCCACAGCATCGTCGACGGCTGCGGCCTGGGCATCACGACGCCGGTGGGCCGCGTGGTGCACACCGGGGACTTCAAGATCGACCCCACGCCCGTGGACGGCCAGATCATGGACCTCAGGACCTTCGCGGAGTACGGCGACCGGGGAACGCTCGTGCTCCTGTCGGACAGCACGAACGCGGGCCAGGGAGGCTACACCTTCTCGGAAAAAGAGGTGCGGCGCGGGCTGGAGGACATCTTTACGCGGGCCAAGGGGCGGATCGTGGTCGCCACCTTTGCGTCGAACATCCACCGCGTGCAGCAGATCATCGACGTTTCGGTGATGCACAACCGGAAGGTGATCCTGAACGGCAAGAGCATGATCGCCAACGCCCAGATCGCCCTGGATTTGGGCTACCTGAAAATGCCGCCCGATACGTGGCTCAAGATCGGCGCGTTGAAAGACCTGCCGGACCACGAGATTGTGATGATCACGACCGGCTCCCAGGGCGAGCCCATGAGCGCGCTGTCGCGCATGGCCGCGAACGAGCACAAGCACTTCCTGATCAAAAAAGGCGACACCATCATCCTCTCCTCCAAGATGATCCCCGGGAACGAGCGCGGCATCATGCGGATCATCAATCACCTGTTCAAACACGGCGCGGAAGTGTTCTACGAAAAGGTCTCGGAGATCCACGTGTCCGGCCACGCGTCGAAGGAAGAGCTGAAGCTCATGCTTTCCCTGATCAAGCCCACATACTTCATCCCGGTGCACGGCGAGTACCGCCACCTGGTGTACCATTCCCAGCTCGCCCGGAAAGTGAACATCCCGGAAGAGAACATCTTCATCGTGGAAAACGGCGAGGTGATGGAGTTCACGGAAGAAAGCGCCCGCCGCGCCGGCATGGTGAACGTGGGCAGGGTCTACATCGACGGCAAGACCCAGGGCTCCACCGCGGACGCGGGCGTGGACACCGTGGTGCTCCGGGACCGGATGAAACTCGCCCACGACGGCGTGGTGATCGTGATCCTCGGGATAGAGAAGAGCTCGGGCAAGGTGGTCTCCGGCCCGGACATCGTGTCCCGCGGCTTCGTGTTCGAAGACGCGTCGCAGGAGCTTTTGGCCGAGGTGAAGGACGTGGTCCTGGACACCCTTACCCTCATGATGCCCGAAGCAAAGGGCGACTGGTCGCTGGTGTCCGCCCGGGTCAGGAGCAGCCTCAAAAAGTTCATCAACAAGCGCATGGAGCGGCGGCCCATGATCCTTCCGATCATTATGGAAATATAGTGAACCAGACGCGGGGACTTGAAGGCGACGGGGAGACGATAAGGCGGACGCGGGGAGTGCGGCATGGGGAACATTCGGAGCCATAAAGAGTTAACCGTATGGCAGGACGCAATGGATGCGGCCATGGACATCTTTGCTGTCACGAAA
>JAJXTW010000050.1 GCA_021783455.1 Nitrospirota bacterium
ATGGAAAGGAACGGCACGCCAGCTTCACCTGCGATGGCGCGCGCGAGGAGCGTTTTGCCCGTTCCCGGAGGTCCGACGAGCAGCACTCCCTTGGGAATTTTGCCGCCGAGCTTCTGGAACTTCTGTGGGTCCTTCAAGATGTCGATGATCTCCTGGACTTCCACCTTGGCCTCGTCCATGCCGGCCACTTCGTTAAAGGTGACTTTTTTGGAACTTTCGTTCAGGAGTTTGGCCTTGCTCTTGCCGAAGGACATTGCCTTGTTGCCGCCCATCTGCATGTTGCGCATGATGAACAGGAACCAGAGGGCCATCAGAATAAGCGGGGCCCAGACCACGAGGAAGTTGTACCATGCCGATTCCTTGACCGGCTCGGCGTTGATCTTCACTCCCTTGGCCATGAGGTCCTTGACCAGGTCGGGATAGTCAGGCAGATTGGTCTTGAAGGACTTTCCCGTTTTGAAATTCCCGGTCATCTCGGCGCCCTTGATCGTAACGTCGTTCACTTCCCCGTTTGCGATCTTGGTCATGACATCGCTGAAAGGGATCTGCATGGCGGTCTGGCTCACGGGGTTGAACAGGTTGAAGATGAGCACCGACACCACGACGAAGAGCAGGATCAGCGCCAGATTCTTATAGAATGCACTCACGAATATTCCTCCTAGAAAAGCCGTCAGGCGCTCAGCCTGCCGGAATTCTTTTCATATTAACACATTGACGGCAGTGTGACAACAGATTTATCCTTTTTACGGTCATGTGAGGCGGGGTTACCCCTGTCGTTCTTCGAGCGGGAGTACGGCGATATAGGGCAGATTGCGATACCGGTCCTTGTAGTCCAGGCCGTAGCCGACGACATACTTATTCGGGATGCGAAAGCCGGCGTAGTCCGCCTCGATCCGGACCTTCCGGCGTTCTGACTTGTCGAGTAGCACGCAGACCTTGAGCGAGGCAGGCCCGCGCGCGAGCAGCATTTTCTTCACGTAATCGATGGTAACGCCGGAGTCCATGATGTCTTCTACGAGAAGGATATCTTTCCCCCTGATGTCCTCTTTCATGTCGGCAATGATCTGGACGGGGTGGCTGCCTTTGGAACTGGTGCAGTGGATGAAGTCCATCCGGACGGAGATCTTGAGAGAGCGGAGCAGATCGGACATGAAAAAAATGGCGCCCTTGAGCACGCCGACGACCAGCAGGTCCTTTTCAGCGTAGTCCGAGGAGATTCTCGATCCGAGCTCCTGGATCTTCCGTTGTATTTCTTCAGTCGTAAACAGCGGCTTGCCGAAATCGATGCCTACCATGGTATCCTCCTGGATGTTTAAACGTCATCAACGTCATCAATGAATCGGGGAAACGGTGATGCGGAGAAACGGAGAAGAAGTCTCTATCCCCGTGTGTCACCCCTTCTCCGTTTCTCCGGTTCAGGAATTACCGCTTACGCGCACCACCAGCGTGGTTTTTGCGTCCGGGCCGGCCGCGAACCGCTCGTCGGTCCGAAAGCCTACAACCCACAGAATGTTGTCCCCGGCGCAGAGCAGGGGAATGCGGTCCCGCTTGCGGCGAGAAACCTTTTCATCGACCAAATAGTCCTGAAGTTTTTTGCTTCTCCCCCCCATGCCGGAGGGGCGAAACCAGTCGCCGGGACGCCTGTTTCTCAGAGTCAAAAACGGCCCTATCTTATCATAATCAAACATCGCCTGCCAGAGATAATTTTTTTCTTCCGAAAACGTCGAGACGTTGTCGGCAATTGCGATTTCCACCTCTAAGCCGAGTTCTGAAACCACGGTGATTCCGGGAGCGGTCAGTGAAGAGGAAAATTCCGGCATATCAGCAGGCATGCCGACGACGAAGCGATCGTACTCACGCCCGATCGAAAGACCCCGGGGCAGGCTCATGGTCCTGCCGGTCTGGGCAGCGGCCATGAAAAAGAGCGCTTCGTCTATCCGGGCAAGGGACAGCGTTGACGGCTCCGCGACCGCCAGGTCCGCGATCTTCCTGAAGAGCCTTCGCCGGAATGCAAGCGGCAGGGCGTTGAAGTCGTTCCTCTTCACGGAAAGGACCTCTTCCTCCCGGGTGCAAACGGTTTCCGCGATCGTTTCCAGGTATTGATCGATTGCCTCGTCTTCGTCCCGGAGCAGGCCGGCCTCGGATGCGAGCGCTTTTTCAATGCGGGGATTAAAGCGTTTCAGGACCGGCATGATTTCCATCCTGATCCTGTTCCGGGTGTACAGGGGTTTGGCATTGGACGGATCAGTCACGAACGCGATATCGGCAGACCGGAGGTGCTCCAGTACCTCATCTCGCGTAAGATCGATCAGGGGCCTGATGATGTTGTCCCGCACGGGCGGAATTGCCGAGAGCCCGGTGACACCGGCGCCGCGCAAGAGCCGCATCACCATCGTTTCTGCCTGGTCCGTGGCGGTATGGCCCGTTGCGATACGGTCGGCGCCTGTTGCGGCCGCGACCCGGGTGAAAAACGCGTACCGCACCTCCCGCGCTCCTGCCTGGGGGGGCAGGCCGTGTTCCCGGCAAAAGGCGGGAACATCGATATGGTCGATGGTTGAAGGAATGCCGAGCCTCCTGGCCAGAGCGTCGACGAAGTGCGCTTCGTCTTCGGACTCTTTGCCCCGGAACATGTGGTCGAGATGCGCAATGTGCAGGAAGATTTCCAGTTCAGCGGACAGGCTGTGGAGGGCGGAGAGGAGACATACCGAGTCCGGACCGCCGGAGACGGCGACGAGCACCCGGTCTCCGGGTTCCAGCATGCCAAAACGCCTGATGGTTTCTTTGACTTTATCGGGCAGCATGAAAATGGGGAAAAAATGAGTTCAAAGAGGGAAGAAAAATGGTGGCGGTGCAGGGACTCGAACCCCGGACACAGGGATTATGATTCCCCTGCTCTACCAGCTGAGCTACACCGCCCCGAGAAAATTTAGAGGCATAAGATACTGGATTGCCGTCTTTTTGTCAAGAAAAAGTGTCGGTTTCGTAAAAACCCAGAAATCGTCACCCCGAGCAAAGCAAAGGACCTGATAACTACCGGCAAAAACGAGGTTCTTCGCTGCACCCAGAACGACAACCTGTGCTGATTCGGCATTTGCGCAACAGGCTCCTTGCGCTTATTCCTTGAACCTTGTCTCTTCCTTCTGGATCCGCTCTATCTCCTCTTTCTTGGTTTTGCAGGAGATGCAGAACCGGGCGAGGGGATTGACCTCCAGCCGTTTGATGTCGATTTCTTCGCCGCACTCTTCGCAAAGGCCGAAGGTCTTGTTCTGAAGTTTTCGGAACGCATCGGCGATGTCTTTGTATTGCTCGTACTTCATCTCCAGAAGAGAAGAGTCAATGCCCTGATCCACATCGAGCGCGGATTGATCGGCGCTGTCCATGGCAGAGTCGATCTTCTGTCCCGTTTCCCTGGTCAGCCTCCTGCCCATCTGGGCCTCCAGGCCTTCTACCACCTCGTTCCGTTTCTTGAGCAGTATCTTTTTCAAAAGTTCGTGGCGTTTCTGCATTGCCGGCGATATGCGCACCGGTTTTGCTTCAACAATCTTTGGAGCAGGGGCTGCGCGGCGGACCGGTTTTTTAGCGGCTTTTTTCGCAACTTTTTTCGTGGCTTTTGGAGCTGCTTTTTTTACCGATTTTTTGACGATCTTCTTCTTTGCCGTTTTGGCGGCTTTTTTCTTAGCAGCTTTCTTTTTAACAGCCATGTTCGTAATTCCCCCTCTTGACCAGAGTTGGCAACTGGGTACTCATTATAGTTGTGAATGAACGCAAATTCAAGTCAATTTGTCGGACCACAGACCGATAATTTTGCAGGTTTCCCCTGGGCAAATCGGCGCCGGATTTGTCTTTTATTCCGGGTCGTTGCGGGACCAGACGGGACAACGCTGTCGTTATCCCCTTGCATCGTGGCCAAGCTCCGCTTTTTCTGCTAATATGAAACAAATATATCATGCTCCGGCCGAAGGTGCCCATGAAATGCAGCTATTTTACTCGTAATATTTTTTTTCTGATCGCCCTGCCAATTATCGCCTGCATAACGCCCCGCTTGATCGACGTACACCTGGAATGAGATTTTCGTGACAGCCCGGATTGAATATGTTATCATTAAAAAAGTGCCCATGTGTGCGCTGAGGAGGAATTGATGAAACGATATGTGATGATGGCATTGGTGGCGGTTCTTACAACCGGTTGTTCCAGTGTGGTTACAAAAAACTTTAAAGTATTCACCAATCCGTCGGATGCGGTCATTCGGGTCGTATCGGGCACTGACTTGAAGGAACAGCAGTATCATTCTCCCGCCGCGGTGACCGTTGATGTGCCGAAGGATCCCAAACTTGCGGAAAAAGCTGTTCTTGAAGTTCAGAGGGAAAATTACAAACCGAAGGTCGTGGCGCTTAAGGACATTCGAGAGGGAGAGACGCTCAATCTCAGGCTTGAAAAGATCATTCAGAACCTGGTGAGGTACGGCTTGAAATACCGGATGACTGCCCCGGTGACATCGAGCGAACTCCGGTTTCGGGACCGCGTCATCGCCATCGCTTTCACCATAGGCGATCAGTCGTTCAACATGCGGTTCGATAACGTCGGCGATCACGATGTCAAAATTCTTTGGGAGCGCGCTGAATACACCGATGTAAACAAACAGCCGCACCGGATCATGCCGTCGACGGTCCGCTTTTCCGACAGGAACAACCCGCTCCCTGATCAGATCGTTCCCGCGAAGGCCTCGGTGCAGGAAGCCGTGATCCCGATCACGAATGTTTTTCTTTTTTCGCAAAAAAAAGGCTATGAGATCCACCCCCTGTTCCCGCTCGACAGCGACATCGCCGCGGGATTGAAGGGGAAGTCGGTCAATCTCTTTCTTCCCGTGGAGGTCGACCGGGCGATCATTCCCTACAATTTCAGAATCGAGATCATCGATGCCGTAAAAGAGACAATGAAAAATTAAGCTGTCGCGGGTCGTATGATGTGCATCATAGCCAGGGCGAAGCGAAGGGTGTAGAGTAAGATCATGTTTAAAGAAGGCTGCCCAGGAAGTGCTGAGATACGGTCTCCCAAGCCGGAAGATATCCGGTGCCAGAAGTGCAGCGAGAAGATCGAGATCTGGAGCGACGAGCCGGAGACGCAGTGCAAGAAGTGCGGTCATCTGAACGCACGGCCCCTCGGCACGTCCTGTGTGGAGTGGTGCGCCTTTGCCAAGGAATGCGTCGGCGCGGAAAAACTCGAAAAAATTCTGAAAGCAGCCAAAGGTTCGTAAGACGGCCCCGCCGGTCGCAGCTTGACGCACGAGCTTTTTTGTTCAAGCATGCTCTCCTGAATCATCTGAAGCATCGCCTCATTCTTTTCCCATCAAACAGAGCGTAGAAGATCCCGTATATCCCTTATCCGCTTTACATGGTGATGGTTTAGCGACGAACGGGTGATGCTGGTCAGACCGGAGAATCCGTTTGGCATGCCGGCAACGGATGCTTGACTTTGTGCTCTCCGAGATGCTATTATCCAGCCTGTTTTAAAAAGACAAAAACAAGAATCGTTGGCCACAGAGCACACAGAGGTCACAGAGGTATTGCGATTACCAGGGGTTGTTTTTGAGCTTTTCCCTTTGTTCTCTGCCATGCACCCAGCGGTTATGAGCGCTACGCCGCGAATGCAGGGTGTGATCTTTGCGGCAAACTTTTTTAAGGAGTTGGACCGGTGAAAGCACAGAAAAAAACGCATACCTGCGGCGAACTGACAAAAAAAGATGTGGGCGCCGTCGTCACGCTCATGGGCTGGGTGCATACGCGGAGGGACCACGGCGGCCTCATTTTCGCCGACCTCAGGGACCGCGGCGGCATTACCCAGGTGGTTTTCAATCCGGAAACGGCGTCGGAGGCCCATGCCTCGGCGCACGACCTCAGGAGCGAATTCGTCATCGCCGTCACGGGGTCCGTTTCCCCGCGGCCCGGCAACACGGTGAATGCCAAGCTTCCGACCGGCGAGATCGAAGTGCTGGTGAACGGCCTGACGATCCTCAACACGTCAAAAACGCCTCCTTTCATGATCGAGGACGAGACGGACGTGGCCGAAATGGTCAGGCTCAAGTACCGGTATCTCGATTTGCGGCGGCCGAGCCTGCAGAAGGTATTGATCACGCGCCACCTGATCACGCAGACCGTGCGGCGCTTCCTCGACAAGAACGGTTTCATCGACATCGAGACGCCCTTCCTGACCAAAAGCACGCCCGAGGGCGCCCGGGATTACCTTGTCCCGAGCAGGGTCAATCCCGGCATGTTCTTCGCGCTGCCGCAGTCGCCGCAGCTCTTCAAGCAGATCCTGATGGTTGCCGGTTTCGAGCGCTATTACCAGATCGTCAAGTGTTTCCGCGACGAGGATTTGCGCGCGGACCGTCAGCCCGAATTCACCCAGATCGACCTCGAACTGTCTTTCATCGACGAAGACGATGTGATTGCGCTCATGGAGGAGCTCCTGGCGGAGGTCCTGAAAGCGGTAAAAGGCATTACGATCCCGACGCCGTTTCCGCGGCTCCCGTACCACGAAGCCATGGAGCGTTACGGCTCGGACAAGCCGGACACGCGTTTCGGGCTGGAGCTTAAGGACATCTCCGACATTGCAAAAGCGTCGAACTTCAAAGTGTTCCTCCAGGCGGTGGAACTGGGCGGCAAGGTAAAAGGTTTTGCCGCGCCGGGCCTGGCAGGCCTTTCCCGCAAGGAAGTGGACGACCTGACGAACGAGGCAAAGGTCTTCGGCGCAAAGGGACTTGCCTGGATCAAGGTGACCGAAGGCGGTTTCGAGTCGCCCATCGCAAAGTTCTTCAAGGACGGGCAGGTCAAAGCCGTCGCAGAACGGCTCGAAGCAAAGCCGGGCGACCTCATGATGTTCATCGCCGACAGCCCCAGGATCGTGGCCGAGACGCTGGGGTACCTGCGGCTGCTCATGGCGAAGCGCCTGGACCTGATCGACGAGAACAAGCTTAACTTTCTCTGGGTCACCGACTTCCCGCTTGTGGAATGGAATGCCGATGAAAAGCGGTACGACGCCATGCACCATCCTTTTACGGCCCCCAAGGACGAAGACCTTGAGTTCATGAAGACCGACCCGCTCAAGGTGCGGGCCAGGGCCTATGACATCGTTCTGAACGGCTCGGAGATCGGCGGCGGCAGCATCCGTATCCACCGGTCCGCGGTCCAGTCGCAGATGTTCGGACTCTTGAACATAGCCGAAGAGGACGCCCGGAAGAAGTTCGGGTTCCTGCTGGAAGCGCTCGAGTTCGGAGCGCCGCCTCACGGCGGGTTGGCCTTCGGCCTGGACCGGCTTACGGCGATCTTGACCAATGCCACATCCATCCGTGACGTGATTGCCTTCCCCAAAACACAGAAAGCCGTCTGCGTCATGACCGAAGCCCCGTCGCGGGTGTCCCCGGCACAGCTCCGGGAGCTGTCGATCAAGCTGGATGTGGTGGAGTGATAAAAGCGGCAGAGGGCATGGGGCAGAGAGCAGTGGGCAGGATATGAAGTGCAAAATCTGCGGCAAACGGGCGGAGCTTCACGTCGGCTGACGGACGGTTACCGTACGCTGCACGGTGTGCGGCAAGGAATTCGCCCTGCAGGAGTATGTGAACGACCTGGACGAAGAGATGTGGGAAAAGATATCCCGCCGTCCCTGTAACCGCGTGTGAACTGGGGCCGGTGCCGGCTGCAGCGCAGGTAATGGAAATTTTATATTGACAGTTTCTTAAAAGAATAATACTATTCACCAGCCGATGAAGGAAAAAGAGAAGAGGGTGCTGTATTGAGGCTGAACGATCCGGTAAATATCATGCTCGACTGCTGTATCCCCGACAAAAAGAAGCTGATGTCCGAACTCGGCAAACTGTCCCCCGGCGATGTTCTTCAGATAGAAATTGATAACTGCGTTGCATCGAAAGCCATGGTGGAAACATTCATCAAGAACAAGTGGTACCGCATTGTTGACACCGTGGATTTTGACGATGCGAGCATTCTGCATATTCGCGCAGAACGAGAAGTATAAGTTCCTGAAAAGCCATACGTCTCCTTCCTTCCGCAGGCAATTCCCCCCGTCATTTCGTCAGTTACAGATCAATTCATCCTTTAGCGTCGTTCCCGGTCCCGCGAATCTGTCCGGACATGATCGCACCCTGTGCCCACTCGGTCAGCTGGTCCGACTCCTCAATAACCTCGGTAGGGACTTCATAGTAATTTTTGAGGGTCTGACGCGCATTCGGACGAAACGACTTCATGCCGCGCTCCTGGTAGAGAGGCCGCGTCGCGGCGCCGGTCTTGAAGTACAACCGTCCCTTGGAAACGAGCGCGAAGAACATGCCTCCCTGATAGATCCCGAACCCGCCGAACATCGACCGCGAAGTTACGTTGTGTAAACCGCCCAGCTGGTCCAGAACAAAGGCCGTGAATGAATCCCGCGACTTGCAATCCTCCCGGCTTCCGCCCGGGGGATTGCGCTGTAGTCCGCAACCCTGCACTCGCGCCATCGCACGCCCTGCATTCGCGGCGGAGCGCTCAGAGCCGCTGGGTGCAAGGCTCGTAAACGCTGGGTGCAGGCGGGAGGTCGCGTTATTAATGGGAGCCTCCGGGTCCTGCCGGAGGGGGCTCCACTCGTCTTTTTTCATCAAGGGACTGCCCCTTTCTCCGGAAGCCGGGAAATCAATTCCTTTACCGTGACGAACAGATCGCCCAGGATCGGATGTACTCTTGGAGCAGGACGTCCCTGGTTTAACCGCATGAGAGGCGCATCAGGGTCTTTGTTGAAACAGAGGATGTCCGCCCGCGTTCCGATATAGTCGATGTGTTGCGGTGCGCCGGAGATGCCGAGGGCGATGATGAGTTTCGGGTTCACGCGAACGCCGGTCTGGCCGATTTGTGCTTCGAGCGACAACAGCTTCAGGTCCTGCGTCACTTTGCGCGTTGCGCCGAACCGGGGCGCGAGGCCCAGTCGTTCGAGCGCTGCCTTGAGCTGCGTCGCCAGTTCAAGCCCTGAGCGGTCTTTGATCCCGTATCCCAGGTCGATGATGACGTCAGCCTGCGAGAGGGTCGGGGCCGCTTCGGGCGGCAAGGGCATGGTCCATTCGGGGTCCAGTTCCCAGTCCAGGACCGTTGCGTTGAACGACGGGGTTTCTCCCGTGGCGGGGAAGTCCGCCTCGCGGGCCGTGGTGATGAACGCAGAACCGCGATCCAGGATGTGGCGCCGGACAAGTTTCCCTTCGTAGGCCGGTTGCAGAAAGGCAAGGGAGCCCGCCCCTTGCTTCTTGATTTCGGTGACCCCGGAACAGAGCAGGACAGGTTCCTTTGGATTGTCCGATTCTCCCGCCACATAGGCAAAGGAACTGGTCCATTCCGGTCCTGCGCAGAGCAGCGTCGCATCTCCCGCCTTCTGCACGAAGCGGATGAGCTTTCGCTTTCCTTCGTTCGAGAGCCTGCCGTCCCCCGTGTCCAGACAGAACGCCTGTTCGCAGCCCTGTGCCTGCGCACGTCCCAGGAGCGCAGGCCATGTTTCTTTCGGCGCTGGAATGACGGCATAGGCTTTCCTCCTGGTCAGGTCGGCAACGAGCCGGGAAGCACGGAGCACAACGAGGTTGGATTTTTGCTCATTGGGGTCCAGGATGGCCCAGACCGCGGCTGCATTGGGAAGCATTTCCTTACCCGGTTCACCCGTGTACGCTTCGGCTGCTGCCGTGCTTGCCGAAGCTGCATAAGCCTTGAGATACTCGGCGGCCTGCGCTGCATTCGTGACCGTCTGCGTTATTGCCGCGGCTCCCGACGGCAATTCAAAGAATGGGTGTTCGGCAGCCTGCTTTGTCTCTGCTTGGATCACCTGTATGGGTGAGAACACGGAGCCCACCGCCCTGTTCATGTCGTTGTTCGTATCCCGGAATACGGAAGTGACGCTGATAACTGCGGGCAGGACGACATGGCTCAGGCCGCTTCCATCCGGTTTTGTCTCTATCAGTTCCCGGCGGTAGTGGAGCCGCTTGAAGCACCCGGCGAGATAGGCGCCGAGACTCTGATCTCCGTTCAGGCAATCGGCGCCGGTTACGATGAGATCATACTGGTTCAGCGCCTCGAGGTCCTTGATGGTTTTCACGTAGGATTCCGGGCTTGCTGCGGGATCGATCTCGATCCGGCGCAGGTCGTTGGCGCCGGCCCCTGCCGAGGACCTCAGAAGAACGTCGAACTCGGGGCCGCCGGGCATGAGCACGTCGACCCTTATTTCAACATCGCTTGTCACCTTGAGCTCGAGCAGTTGCGACAGGGCTGCACGGTCGCGCGGATCAAGCTGCCAGACGATTTCTCGAATCGCTCCGTCTGCGACCCCCGGGCTGGGAGAAAGGTCGGCAACGGGACGCACGATAGCGAGGCAGGCGAGGGGAGCGCGGACGACGCCGGGCGTTGTCGTGTCCGGCTTTCCTTTTTCCGCGAAGGCGTCGAGAGCGGCGTCAGCGGCGCGCACTTCGGGCATGCCGCGGTTTTCCAGCACAGAAGCCAAAGCGCGCGTGTATTCGGCATCAAGATGAACAAGACGGGCGAGCGACCGGTCAACGGCGCGTTCACCGGCACGAAGGAGAGCCGGAACATATGCCGGATCGCTCTGTCCGAGGAGAGCCCTTCGCTGTTCGAGCCATTCCATTCGGTACCAGACGCATTCAAGCCGCAGGATTTCTCCTGCCATCTCCGCAAGGGGAAACAACGCGGGCTGAAGCATGGCATCGGACCAGGCGGCATCGCCGAGCAGGGCCGCGGCATCCTTCACGTACTTCCGCAGCTTGTTCTTCCATTCCGTGAGCGTGGCCGCTGCGCGGTCGTCCTGCGGTGCAACGATTTCGGGCCAGCCTCCGGCGCGGGCGATCAGGTCTTTCAGGACCAGGAACCGCTGGACTTCGTTCGTTCCTTCATAGATGGTCAGGATGCGCGCGTCGCGCCTCGCTTTTTCGATCAGAAAGTTCTCGGTTTGGCCGGCGGGGCCGTAGGCATACTCGACGAGCGAGAGGAGTTCGTGGATGTCCTCGGAGCAGATATACTTGGCGATTGCGGACTCCATGCGGACGGATTCATGGGGCCGGTCGAAGAGGCCGACGAGATGGTAGGCAAGGGACTCGCTCCCGAACAGGATTGCCGCCGCCTCGCCGAGCAGCCGCTCCCTTTCCGGCGACGCTGGAACACCTGTTTGCGCTTCAGCAAGAAGCTTGTGCATGAGCGCGCCGGACACGACGGCAAGGCCGCAGCGCCCCACATTCAGCGTCTCAAGGGCATTTACCTGGCCGTGGCCTTCGTAGCCGATCACGGCCTCGCGCGGGACGCGCACGCTGTCGATCGAGATCTCGTTGGTGGGCGAGCCGCGCTGGCCCATTTTCCTTTCGTCCGCTCCGACCTTCAGGCCTTCACTGTGACGGTCGACCATAAAACCGGTGACTCCCTCGGTTGTCTGGGCATAGAGGCAAAACTGGGTCGCGATGCTGCCGTTCGTGATCCACATCTTTGCGCCGGTCAGGCTGTAGTATTCGTAAACGGGCCCGGCATCGGTTTGCCGGACCTGGCCGATGTCATGGAATTCGCAGATGTTCCCTTGATGCTCGAAATAACGGGTTCCCTGGTCGCTTGCGTAATCGTAGTGATCGTACCTGATCGGCGCCGGTTGTCCGTCGGGTGTACTATATGCGATCCCCTGATCAGTAAAGAGGATCCTGTCCGCGTCGATCACATATCGTTCGCTCGCGTCCTGGTGGCCGTCCAGCCGGAAAGCATACCTGCCGTCGGGCAGGGGGACCAGCTTTGCGCTCCGGAGTTTTGCCGTGGTTTTGACGCCGCCGGAGTCCGAGCCCGCCGTGGGTTCCGTAAGAGCAAAGGCGCTCACGCCGTTGTGGCCCAGGTAGCGAAGGAACAGCTTGTGGCATCGTTCGCGCCGCGGAAGCTCGTCCAGCGCCGTGCACACATCGGGCATGACCTTATCGAAGAGCTCGCCGGCGTGTCTCAGGTTTGAAATAAAGCCGCCAAAGTCGCCGCGCCTGCCGGCAATGCCGGCACTGTAAAAAGCGCGCAGAAAGTTTGCGGCCAGGTACTTGACCACGCGGGTGTGCCGGATGCGGGCGTCGACCAGTTTCATCAGGGATTCATATTCTTTTTTGATCCGGGCCGGGTTGGGACTGGACAGGGTCTTGATGATCGCGGTCAGGCCTGCCCCGATTTCGCCCAGCCTGGTTGCATCCCGGGCCAGGGGCGAGAGTTCCTCCCGCACGCGCGGAAGCTCGTCTTCAAGGCCCAGCAGAATAGGCGTCGTTCCGATGCTCGTGCTTGCCATGATGAGGAGATTGATGCCCGCGTCGCCGAAGGTGCCGGCCGCCGAATTCAGGATATAATATTCTGCCTTGTGCCAGCCCAGCCCGTCCTCGGATTTAGGAACGTACGTGGCGAGCCATTTATGCTCTTTTGCCGCTAAGATGATCTCCTCAGGCAAACGGTGGATCTTCTCGATATAGCGTTCGACAAAGAGCCCGTCGTAGGTTTTGTCACGGCAGTTTTTCTTAAACCAGCCAACGAGTTCAATCCATCGCGACCTGAGCCCGGGGTCGTGGAGCTGCATCTCGGGAACAAAACGCCGGGACCGGTCGAATGCCGTTGCCAGGAAACTGCCGGAGGTATGGGGAAGGCCGGGCGCCGCGCAAAAGGATGTGTAATCCCCGTCGAGGGTGACGGGACGCTCTTTCGGCTCAGTCGGGAAAAGAGCGGACGATGCCACGTTGCCGCGGCCTGCGGACAGTTCCGCCTTGTGAAGCGCCTCTTCCGCCATGTTGAGAAGGACCTCGGCGGCAGCAGCTTCTCGTTCCATGCTTCCGCCCTGGTTCAATCCTGTCTCGATTCTGACGAGAAGACCGCGAATGCCGCAGAGGACTGCTTCCGCTTCCCCCGCCGGACCCGGATCAACGCCCTGGGGCAGCGCGCGGCTTTTCTTTTCGAGGTCTGAAAGGCGGCGAGTATGTGCGCCGAGCGGCTCGCCCTGTATGCTCCGAAGGTCTCCGAAGGGGGGAAAGCCGCTCTTCGAGACGTTTACGCCGAACGACGCGTGAAATGCAGACGCCGCCCCGTATCCAGGCATGAGGAAGCGGAAGAGTGAGCTATCCCGGTAGGATCGTGACAGCAGGTCGTCTTCGGAATAGGCGAACCCTCCGAAGACCTGGCCCGCATCATAACCCAAGGAACCGGGTTCGGGACTGAAGGCCATGGCGGCGATCGTGGAGGTGATGAGACTAAAATCGAGTTTCGTGTTCAAAGTTCCGAGTTCGGAGTGAACACTTGCATTGTACAAAGTTTCGAGCAGCAACTGCCAGGCGTCGGTCCGTGCAATCATGGCTTTGACCGCGCCGAGCTTCGCAATGCCGTCCCGGCCCTCGGTATCGAGCATCTGGCCCGGGAATTGAATTCGTCCTGCTGCGTGCTCCTTGGTCCTTCGTGAAAGGTAGTCCGCAACACCGAGCGCAATTGCCAGGTAAGAAGAAGGGCCGGGGAAATCGCTTTGTTCAGGACAGCGGATGTCGTACTTTTTTACCTCGCAGTCAAGCGAAAGTTCTGCAAGCGCTGCAGCCCGGAACCCGATCGAGGGCGTCGGAGTCACGGTGACCCCCCGTGTCGAGAGCGGGACCAGATGCCCTTTCCCTCTTTGGACGAGCAGCAGGGTGCGGCTTGCCGCGACGGGAACAAAAGTGAGGCGCCCTGAGATGCGAACGGTGTCGTCGTTCTCTCGGATGTCCAGGTCGTCGGCTGCCAGGGCGCAGATCCCGTGTCCGAAGACGATACCCGCTTTCTTCAACAGCTCGACGGCGGAAAATTGGTGCGCGGCGATCAGCCCGAGCGCGGGATTTACAAAGGAGAGCGCACGGACGGCAGCAAGCGGGGAATCGTGGTGTTCCGAGATGAATTGCCGCAGCGTTTCCGCCCATGACGCAGGGATGGGTTCTTCTTCCCATTGTTTGACGACCCGATCGGGAAAAAGGCGGGACGCATCTTCGTAAGCCGGTTTGGCGCCTTGTCCCTGCTCCCCCGCGGCAAGCGCCGAATGAGCGCCGTTGTCCTGCTCGCCGCGAACCCACGAAAGAATTTGCTGGTCAAGCCTGCGGCAGCAGTAGAGCGCATGGATGAGCCTTCCTTCCGAGAGCTTCAGTTCGATGTCTTTCCTGTCTACCCGGACCGCTTGAGCCTGCACTTCCCTGCCGTCGTTCGAGAGTGCGGCTTCGAGCTTCATGAGTC
>JAJXTW010000284.1 GCA_021783455.1 Nitrospirota bacterium
CTACAGCGTGATTGATGAGCTCGCGGACATTCCGGACCCCCTCCTCTTTCTCGCAAAGCCCGACTCCATCCTGCTTACGCGGGAGATGGCAAAGCGGGAAGGGATCGCAATCGACCAGAAGATCCAGGTCCAGACCGTGCAGGGCCTCAAGACCTTCACCGTGCGAGGCCTGTTGGAGCCCGATGGCCCGGCAAAAGCCCTTGGCGGCGACATCGCGATCATGGACATCTACGCCGCGCAGCTGGCCTTTGGCAAGGAAGGCCGGATCGACCGGATCGACGTCAGTATAAACCGGGGAGAGACGCTCGATGCCATAAAGACGCGCATCCGGGCCGTTCTTCCGGAGGGATACAACATCGACACGCCTGCGGGAAGGACCCGTCAGATCGAGAACCTCATGGCGCGCTTCCGGAAAAGCATGGACCTCATCAGCTTCATGGCGCTCTTCGTGGGCATGTACCTTATCTACAACACCGTCTCGATCTCCGTTGTCCAGAGGAGGCGGGAGATCGGCATTCTCCGCGCCCTCGGTGCGACGCAGGGACAGATCATCAGGCTCTTCCTCGCGGAGACCGCAGCAATCTCGGTGATCGCCTCTCTTCTGGGCGTCGTCCTCGGCCTCGCGTTGGCGAAATTATCGATCAGCGCGGTCGCCCAGACTGTCTCGTCCATGTACGCCCGATCATCGGTCACGGAGCTCGAATTTTCCTGGGTGCACTTGTCCAAAGATGTCTGCATCGGCGTTCTTGCCAGCATCAGTGCAGCAGCGTTTCCGGCCCGGTCGAGCACGCGCATCGCCCCGGTTTCCGCCATCCGCTCCCTCCCCTATTCCGCAGCCGGAAGCATGCTGAACAGAACGCTCAAAATCCTCTCTGCATGCTTCATGCTGTTGTCTGGTGCGATCATTATCATATACAAGTCCGTGGGCCCGGCTTCTGTGGCAAGAAATTCGGCAACCACGACCGCTGCAATGATCTTTCTGCTCCTCGGCGTATCCCTGGCCACACCGCTTTTCCTCCACTGGTTCATAAAAGCGTTCCGCTGCTTTTTGGCTGCGCGGCTCGGCGCGGGCGGCAGGCTGGCAGGCCTGAACCTTCAGAAGAACCTCTCGCGGAACGCTGTCGCGGTTGCGGCTGTCTTCTTCAGCATCTCCCTGTCCGTGAGTTCGGCAAGCATGATCAACAGCGCCCGGAGGGGACTGCTGGATTACATCGATTCCGTTGAGCGGAGCGACATTATCATTACGTCAGGACATCCCCTGGCATCAGCAGGCGCCCCGACCATTCCCATGCCGCTGTCCATGGCGCGCGAGCTCGAAGCCGTTCCGGGCGTACAGTCAGCGGACCCTTTTCGGAAACTCTTCCTGAACATTTCCGGCAAACGGGTCCTGCTGGAAATGATCGACGAACTCCGCTGGACGAAGCATAATACCTGCACCATCACGGAAGGCCGAAGGGAGGACCTGTCCGCGAAAATGCCCGGCCAGGACAACGTCGTGGTGAACGAGATTGTTGCCGCGCGCATGGGATTGAAACCGGGCGATTCCATCGTTCTTCCCACCCCCGATGGCACGAAACGCTTCGGCGTGGTTGCAATCATCGTGAGCTACGCCTCCGACTCCGGCGTCATCGTCATGGATTACCGCACCTACGAACGGCACTGGCGGGACAACGTCGCTGATATGTTCTCGGTCTATGTCAAGCCCGGCAGCGACATCCCCGCCGTGCGCGCCGCCATACAGGACCGGTTCAGGAACAAGCGAAAAATGTTCGTTCTTCCTTCCCTGGAGTTCCGCGCGGAGATCAAGAAACTGCTCGACCGGTCCTTTGTGATGAACGATGCCGTCAACGTCCTTACCCTGGTCATCGCCGGCTTCGGCATCGTCGCCACCCTGCTTGCAAGCGTGCTCGAGCGAACGCGCGAGATCGGCATCCTGCGGGCCATCGGGATGAAGAGAAGCCAGGTCTCCGCAGTGGTCATCATCGAGTCCGCGCTCCTCGGCATGGCAGGCGGCCTGCTCGGGTCCGCTGCCGGCGTTCTCATCGGCTGGATCAATCTTGAGGGGTTCTTCCGGATTGATTTCGGCTCAAGCATCATCTATCACATTCACTATGGTTCGATAGCCTGGGCACTGCTGCTCGCCATCGGTCTTGCCGTCCTGGCCGGACTCTATCCTGCCAGGCGTGCGGCAAAAACCAATATCACGGAGGCGCTTTCCTATGAATAAGAAGTTCAACGTTCAGCGTCCAAAGTTCAATGTTCACCGGTCGCATCTCACGCTCAAGATCGTTCTTACCTTGTTGATTGCAATGTTTATACTTATGGCTGCCGATGTCTATGCTTTGTCCGGCCGCGAGGTCTACGAAAAAGTGCACGAGGTGAGTTTAAAGGCGCTGGACCATAAGATCGAAATGACGATGGTCCTGTTCGACAGGGGCGGCGGGAAACGCACCCGTACGCTCACGTCCTACAGCAAAAAATCCGGCCCCGATGGGTACAAGGCGCTTGCCGTCTTCAAGAGCCCGCCGGACCTCAGAAACGTCGGTTTCCTGGTTCACGCGCGTACGTTTTCCGATCGTGATCTCTGGGCCTACTTCCCTGAGTACAAACGCGTGCGGCGGATCGCGACGAATTCGCAGGACGATTCCTTCTTCGGGTCCGACCTTTCCTACGATGATTTCACCGGCCCGCCGAATCTCGACGATTTCAAGTTCAGCATTCTGAAAGAGGAGAATGTGGACGGAAAGCCCTGCTATGTGGTTGAAGTGACTCCGAAGACGCACAGGAAGTATACAAAGTATGTCGCCTGGGTGGCAAAGGACCTTTGGGTCCAGCTCAAGATCGACTATTACCAGGACAATGAGATCTACCGCTCAGGAGTTTTCCAGGACGTCCGGACGATCGAAAACATTCCTACACCGTTTCAGAGCAAGATGGAGAACAGAAAAACCAATCACCGGACAGAGCTCACGATCCAGAACATCCAGTACCATACGCATTTCCCCGATGAACTCTTTACGCAGCGGTCCCTGGAGCGGGCGGGGAAATGACGCGAATGCGGATTGAAACCATCTACCGCAAAGGCGCGAGGAACGTTATTAAATCCCTAGGACTTCTCTGCCATCTGCCATCTGCCTTCTGTCTTCTATCTTCTGTCTTCTGTCATGCGGCCTCTGCCGGC
>JAJXTW010000051.1:0-6230 GCA_021783455.1 Nitrospirota bacterium
TGCCGCCGATCTTGTCCCCCGATCCGCGCGCAACCGTAAAGTTGAGCGTAACAGGATCGATTGGCATCGTTCCCTGAACAACGATCTGATTACCCTTGAATTTTGCATCATTGCCTTTGGCCTTGCCGCTCTGGAGGTCGATTTCGGCCTTGAGGTTAACAGGGCCGGTCTTTCCGTTGAAATTCAAGCCCAGGTTTTGTGCTTGTGTGGGCTTTGTCGAAGCGCCGCCGAAACCGAGTGTATTTCTGCCATCATTTGCCAACGTGAGATCAATGCCAACTGTTGCTGCGTCGCTCAGTTTGTAAACATCGAGGAGCACATAAGCATCAATATCGTCATTATTGGTATAGACCAATCCTTCATTGAGCTTCACATCAACAAACGCAAGTGTGTTGTTGCCGGTCTGATTAGCAACAACCCATGCATCGGATCCGAAATGCTTGGAACGGAAGAACCAGCCATTACCGAGTTGCAGGAGCTGATGGCCAGCGGTCACGTTCACCGGGAGGCCGGGAAGGTTTACACTCAGCCATGCCTCGCGGAAACCGAGGGTGCTGCTGTTTCCAATGTTGTACGGTTGGGTCGGCGTTAAAGGAGCACCATTAGCATTGCCCCAATCCTGTGCGCCGGTACCGAAATCCTGTTCGAGCTCGATTTTACCCTTTACATCGTCGCCGGCCTTTGCATTCACGTCAAGCCGGATTCTCTCCTGGGTGTCCTGGACATCGCCCCTCGTAGTATCAGGCTTATTCTTGTCGAGACCAAGATCGCTGAAACCCCTGCTCCGGATTTCGACGCTGCCGCCTACGGTCACGTCCGCGGCAAAGGCCATGGAACTGAGGCACACGAGTGCCACTACTGCTAATACTGCAAGAAACTTCTTCATCGTTTATCCTCCCTAAAATAGATTTGTTCCGATTTTGAACGGAACGCGCGCTAACCTGGTAATTTGCACGAAACAAAACCGCAGGAATTCTGCGTGACTGAATTTTATGAGTTCAGGCCTCCCCCCCTTCTTTGGGAAAATTGTGAAAATGACGATGGTTCCAATGATGGATGATAAGACTCGAGTTCGGACGAAACGGTCGGGATTCAATACTGCAGAAGTGCAAGTTCAACGTGCGACGAACAGCATCGGCGCGCAACTGAGCAGCCATACGAGGGTGCAGCTGATATGTAGGTCTGTTAGTGGTTATCATGGTTAGTAATAACGTTTGAATCTGCCACTAGTACAAACTGCTACACGCTAATGCGGGTGAATACGGTTAAAAAATAAAAGTGTTGCCCTGAAATTCCGGCTAAAACTATGAGGGACTATAGCAAAGACAAATAGTTAAGTCAAGAGTTTTCTGGATGAGTGTCTGGATGGATGAATGTGAGTATTCTTCTTAAACATCAATGGAGAGATAAGTTGCACGGAACCGAAACTATTTTTTTACAACTGGCGTTCGCATCTTCGGAAGTATGTTTATCGCCCTCTCTTTGGGAGGTTTGGGAAACACGACTCTGGGAGTTTTCCACTTGCATCAACAGCATCACCATGCTATAAACTAACCCATGATAACGACACCCACTCTAGAAGAACAGCTAGCAACGGCAGGCCTTACCTACGGACGTCGCCACGACATCTCCTATCGCGCAGGTTTCGTGATCCAGATGCTCGGCTCCGCACTCCTGGCAGTGCTTTACCCCCTCGAGAGTCCCTTCTACACAATCGGAATCATGGTATTTGAAACCGGAGTATTGCTCTCGGCCGTCTATTTATTCGTCTGGACGAGGTCGGTCAAGAAATTTATTGCAGGCTCGGTCATGCTCGGGCTGGCGCTGCAGGTGGCGGGATCCACCACCATGCCTGAGCAATACGCAGGAACGGTTCTGATCATCGGAATCGGGCTCGCGTGCGTGGGGGCTGGCGGCATGGCGGCTAAAGAAGCCTACTGCTTCGGCTACCGTGAAGGCTGGCTGCTGATGCTGCTCTTTCCCGCCATGGTCCTTGTGAACCTGCTGGGAAAAGAGAACCACATCTTCAACTCCCTCGGGTTCTCAGTCATTTTCCTGTTGCTGCTGTCTCTCACGGGCAAGAAGCTCAGACAGAAGCTGCTGTCGAAATGCGCAGTTCCGGAGAGAGGACAGAAGTAAGTTGCAGAAGGAAGCGGAAACACTTCAGAGAACGAGTTTAAACGATTTCTTGAGATAGCTTTACGATCAGACTCCCGAGGTATTGGCCTGCCTGGAAATAGCCTTAATAGTGATGCAAAAATCGTTGTCAATGACCTGGATACCGTCTGTAATTCCGTCGAACACGGCGAGGAGCCGCTTCCGGGCATCGGAAATCTGGTCTTCCATCTCCTTTTCCCGGGTAATGTCCTCAAGCATGATTACGACACCGTCGCCGATCGACCAGGCCATCCTGCCGAGGGGGTAGACACTGTACGTGATCACGTGGCGTTGGTTTTCTTTCAGGAGAAGATCGTATTCGAGGTCAAGCGCCGCGCCTGCCGCCCAGACCGCATCGGAGAGGCGCTCCCACAGCGCCCGGAGAGATTGATCCTCAAAGCCCATAATGCGGCTGATCTCGCTCATGTGCCGTCCGATCACCATGACGCGAGGCAGCCGAAAGAGCTTCTCCGCTGCGGCGTTAAAAATCCTGATCCTGCCTTCACCATCGAGGGAGATGATGCCGGTGGTCACGCTGTCCAGGAGACTGCCCATATGGCGCAGAGCGTCATCGTAACGACGTTCCTCCGCACCGGCGGTTCGAAGGGCGCCCGCAAAGCGACGAACCCTGCCTGCTGCTTTCTGACGCAGGTTCCGCAGAAAACCGGTTCTCACCCGGCTATGATAAATCTTCTTTCCCATCTTTATCCATTTTATCCGTACCGGAGGCATACTGTTGATAGGAATGCATGCCGAGCTTCAGCAGTCCTTTTTCGATAAGTCGCCTGGCGGATTCCACCACTTGCGGATCAAATTGCAGTCCCGACTCCTGAGCGAGCTCCGCGAGAACCTCCTGGCTCGAGATCGTCCCGCGGTACGGGCGCTCGGAGACCATCGCATCGATAGTGTCTGCTACATTCAGAATCCGTGCGGGGAGCGTTATCTGATCGCCGGCGAGCCCCTGAGGATAACCTTTTCCGTCATACCGTTCGTGGTGCTGGTAGATGGCATCGATGATCGTGGCTGAAAAATCGATTGGTTCGAGAATCCTGATGCCGTGTGCCGGATGATCTTTCATAATGTCGAATTCCTCCCGGCTTAAGCGTTCCGGCTTGCTGATAATAAGCTCGCTGATGCCGATTTTGCCCACGTCGTGCAGAATGGCGGCGATATGGATTTCCTCGAGATGCGACGGGCTCATCCCCAGGTCCCGCGCGATGGCCACGGCGTATTTCGCCACATTGGTGGAGTGCCAGCGGGTGTAGGGATCTTTTGCCTCGACGGCGGCCACGAGGGCCTGAACGGTTCGGAAGTAGTTTTCCCGCAGATCTTCGTACAGAGCAGCATTTTCCATGGCCGTCACGACCTGGCTGGAGAGGATCAGGACGATCTGCAAATCGCTGGTCGTGAACGGCGGCCCCGATAACTTGCTCACGTTCAGAACGCCGAAGAGTTTGTTTTTCCCGATGAGGGGGACCGACATGGATGAGGCAGGCATGTTCTCCAGATTGATCGCGTCCATGACCTCCTGATCCGGGTGCTTTCCGGCCGATATGATCAACGGTTTCCGGTACTTAAGCACCAGCCCCGCTACTCCTTCGCCGATCTTGCGCCGTGACTTCAATGCCATATCAGTCGGCAACCCGTGCGACGCGCGGATCAGCAGGGTACCGCTGGTCTCGTCCATCAGCATGAGCGAGACTCGATCAACGGAGAATTCCTGCACCAGGACCTCGGTGATGAGTTTAAACAGGTGGGCAAGATCGATTTCGGTCACAAGCAGCTTGCTGATCTCGAACAGCGGGATGAGCGCCTTGAGCCGAATGTTTTCTTTTTGCAGCCTGCTCCGGTTGATTGCGCGGTCTACCGCCCCAAGCAGTTCTTCCTGTGTAAAGGGTTTCAGGACGAAGCCATCGACCCCGCGCATCAACGACTCGATAGCCGTATCCAGCGTGCCGTGCCCCGTGATAAATATTGTCACGATATCCTGTTTCTTGCCCTTGACCCGCTCAAACAGCTCAAGACCGTCTATTCCCGGCATCTTGATGTCTGTAATGAGCAGATCGAAAGACAGGCGTTCGAGTTCCCCAAGCGCCGCCATTCCGTTTGAAACCACGCTCACCTGATATCCTTCAGTTGAAAGAATGTGGTAACAAAGGTCTCTGATCATGTCCTCGTCGTCGACGACGAGTATTTTCTCTCCAGCCATGCGTTACGCTCCTCACAATCGCCAAAAAAACTGCGGTATTCCCCAGTGTCGGGATAAAGAGCAAAACATCTTTCCTTCATGAGACATTTCAGGTTCCTTGAGGCACAATTGATTCCTGAAACCAGCTGTATTCGCGTCGGCCCGATACTTTTTTGCCCCGCTATTTGCTGCTGTCGCACTGGTTTTTATGTCCTCACCCAGCTACGAAACCAGGGGATTCCGGTATCGAGGAAGGACAACCCGGAAGGTGGCGCCGTGCCCTTCCAAGCTCTCAACTTCGATCCTCCCCCCGTGATTTTGCACAATCCGATAACTGATTGAAAGACCAAGGCCGGTGCCGTCGCCGTTTCCCTTTGTGGAAAAAAAAGGCTCGAATATCCGGCTCACGTGTTCCGTCGCAATGCCGTTACCGGAATCAGTAAAGGTAACCACAATCTCTTTTTGGTCAAGAGAATCAACGCTCACCCGCAGCACGCCCCCCTGGGGCATGGCCTGGAACGCGTTGTTGGCAATGTTGAGAAAAACCTGTTTCATATCGTTGTGTGCCATGTTCACGATGGCCGGTTCGGCGGGGTAGTACTCGCATAAAGCCACCGAGGAGGTATCGGCGATTCCCTGAACAAGAGCAATCGTCTCCTTCAGGGGCAAAGAGATATCTGCGGGCTCCATCCAGGACGGACGTTGGCGCGAAAAATCGAGCAGATTGCGGATGATTTTCCTGACTCTCAGCGTCTCTTGTTCCATGGTCACGAGTATTTTTCGTTGCGCTTCGGATAGTTCCAGCGTCTTCAAGAGGTGCGTCGTATATCCAAGCACGCTCGTCAGCGGGTTGTTGATCTCATGTGCAACATTGGCCGATAGCTCCCCGATGGCGGCCATCTTCGTCGAACGGACAAGCTGTTCCTGCGCGGTCTTGAGCTCTTCCATCTTCTCCTTCAGATCGCTGAAAAGCGAGGCATTCTGGAGCGCGGCCGAGGCCAGATTGGAAAAAACAGTGAACAGTCTCAGATCGTGTTTATCGAAGCTGGAACCGCCTTTCTTGTTGATGGCCGTGAGAAGCGCGGTCATCGTATTCGTTGACCAGAGGGGCACCGTCATGATGCTCTTGATGCCGAGGTCCTGCATCCGAGAGCTGTCCAGTCTGAAGTCACCTTGAGCGTCGGGAATGAGAAGCGGCGTGCCATAACTCACGATCCAGTTGTAAATACCTCCTGCTTCAAGCGGCAACTCCTGCTCCTTGATGGATTGGGCCTTGGCTCCGAAGACGCCGAGGTACTTCAGCATTCTATCCGAGCTATCGACAATGCACACGGACGTCGTGTCGGCCCACACCAAGTCTTCAGCGCGTGCCGCAATCTTAGAGAGCAGTGAGTCACGATCCAGACTCTCCATGAGATCCAAACCCGTCGTGTGGAGGACAAAGAGGTCTCGGTTCCCCCGCGAGAGGCTGGCTTCTCGTTGTTTCAACGTGAGTGCCATCTGATTGAATGCATGGCCGAGTTTGCTGATTTCATCCGATCCTTTGACCGGAAGGGGAGTATCCCAGTTTTGCAAGCTCAGTTTTTCGGCGGCTTCGCTGAGCCGCAAGATCGGCCTGGTGATCCCGAGCGCGACAATCTGGCTGAATGCCAGACCGACCAGAAGAATGCCGAGGAGCGCCACGGCTGATTTTCTCATAATGCCGTAAAATTTTTTCTCGTAGTGCTCCCCCGACATCCCAACGCGGACAAAACCTATGACATTGCCGGCACCCAGGACAGGGAGCGTGAGGTCATAGATTCCGCTCTTTTTAATCGTCAGGGTCGGTTCACGGTTCTGCGTCTGCTCGCAGCTAAGGTGCACTTCCTCAGGCACAGTGCTCTTG
>JAJXTW010000051.1:6240-14183 GCA_021783455.1 Nitrospirota bacterium
ACTGTTAAAGAAAACTTCCGACGCAGTACTGCCGATGAGGAGGTTGCAATGCCGATCGTAGATCATCACATAGAGGAGAGCCTTGCCGGACAAGGAATCTTCAATCGCGTCAAAAAATGGAGACACCTTTTTATTCAACTCGGCACGGTTTTCGGAAACAATGTCATCTGAAGTCAAAGCTGCCAACTCTCGTGCCAGAGAGCGTACCCGGCCCCTGACCTCTGCATCAATCGTTTTTTTCCCCTCCCAGAAAAAAAAGGCCCCTGCCAACGTTGCGATAACAAGGAGCGTCACCGTCATAAAAAACGACACTCTGCACCCGACCCCGCCCCACCAGTTGGAGAAGCCCAGACGCAAGTGCGCCGTAAAGGCTGAGATTATCTTTTTTGTATCTGCCATATCGTAAAACGGCACGAATGAAAACCGAATCATAGTAACATAAAAGCACTATAGTGTAAATCCAATAAAAAAAGGCAAGGGTCACAACCCTTGCCTTCGAATTCATCGTAATGTGTGTAGCTGGACCGGCAGATCAGCGCGGCTCCCTACTGCCGTACTACGCCGCCGGTTTCTTTGCCGATTTCGGTTTTTTCTCACCCTTGCTAGGAGCGGACGCTGTCGCCTGACGCTCCACCAGCTCGATCACGGCCATAGGAGCTGCATCACCGGGCCGCGTACGGGTCGGAACAATCCTGGTATAGCCGCCGTTTCGTGATGTGAACCGCGGTGCGATCTGCGTAAACAGACTTCCTACCACAGCCTCATCCTGGATGAAGCTGATCGCCTGACGCCGTGCGTGCAGATCTCCCCGCTTGCCGAGGGTGATCATTTGTTCCGCCAGCGGACGAATTTCCTTCGCCTTTGCCGTCGTGGTCTCAATTTTTTCGTTCTTGAGCAACGCGGTCACGAGCATCCTGAGTAACGCCTTGCGGTGTCCTGAGTTTCTCCCAAATTGTCTGCCTGCGCATCCATGTCTCATTTCGCTATCCTTGCCAAACTAAATTAGTATTATGATTCGCTCGGTTTTTCCGCCAACAATCGCCGCGCTTCTACAACGATTTTATCGTCTACTTTCATTCCCAGCGATAGCCCCATCTCGGCCAGAATTTCTTTGATCTCGTTCAGTGATTTTCTACCAAAGTTCTTGGTTTTGAGCATTTCGCTCTCTGTTCTCTGAACCATTTCCGCGATGGTTTCGATGCCTGCGTTCTTCAGACAGTTTGCCGCACGCACGGACAGCTCAAGTTCATTTACACTGCGGAGAAGGTTTTCGTTAAATGTCGGAGCTTTCTTAATTTCCTCCTCCATTGCCGGAATTTCGTCTTCTTCCTCGGGCAGGTGGATAAAGAACGTAAGGTGGTCCTTGAGAAGCTTGGCCGCGTGAGCTACGGCATCGTCCGGCCGGATGCTGCCATCGGTCCAGACCTCGAGCACGAGTTTATCGTAATCGGTGTCCTGTCCCACGCGTGCATTCTCAACCTTGAAGTTCACCTTACGAATCGGTGAAAAAACAGAGTCAATGGGAACAACGCCGATGGACTGGCCCGGCTCCTTGTTCTTCTCCGAGGAAACATATCCTCTGCCGCGACGGGCGCGCATTTCAAGTTCAAGCTTGCCGTTCTTGTCGATCGTCGCAAGATGCAACTCCGGGTTGAGTATTTCTACCTCGGCATCTGCCTCAATGTCTTTTGCCGTTACTTCTCCCGGACCTTTCGCCTTGAGCAATAACGTCTTCGGTTTATCCGTATGCAGCTTGAGCCTTACCTCTTTCAGGTTCAAAATGAGGTCGGTCGTATCTTCGACGACGCCGGGAATACTCGAAAATTCATGCTGTACGCCGGATATTTTTATCGCGGTAACCGCAGACCCCTCGAGTGAAGAGAGAAGAACACGGCGCAATGAATTGCCCAAGGTAGTCCCAAAGCCACGTTCCAAAGGCTCAGCAGTAAACTTCCCGTACGTATCCGTTATCTTCTTGGGATCATATTGTAGCTTTTTGGGCATCTGGAAATCTTTGGCTTTTCTGAGCATGATTCCTCCATAACGGAGTAAAAAAACTTTAAATATCTAAGAAGCGAAGCAGACCTTTCTGCGAGGGCCCGCTCAGCCGCCAGTAATTGACCAGGACAGCAGTGAACTTACTTCGAATAGAGCTCGACAACCAGCTGTTCTTTCACCGTCGGCAGCGTGCTTTCGTCCCGGGCGGGCAGAGAAAGAACTTTGCCCTTGAACTGCGTTTTGTCGATCTCCAGCCACGAAGGGAAGCCGCGCTTCTCAACCGCGGCAAGTGTCTGCTGAATCTGTACGATGCCGCGACTCTTTTCACGAAGCTCCACAACATCGCCGGCCTTAACGAGATAGGATGGGATATTTACTTTTTTGCCGTTGACCAGAAGATGGCCGTGCCGTACAAGCTGCCGTGCTTCTTTCTTGGCCCCTGCAAACCCCATGCGCTGGACAATGTTATCAAGCCGTCTTTCCAGAAGCTGCAACAGGTTATCGCCGGTCACTCCCTTCATCCGCTCGGCTTTCTCAAAATAGCCGCGGAACTGCCGCTCAAGGACGCCGTAGACGCGCCGGATTTTTTGCTTTTCCCGAAGCTGCAGGCTGTATTCCGATTGCTTGATTCTTGCCTGTCCGTGTTGTCCCGATGGATAGCTTCTCCTCGTTACACCGCACTTATCTGTATAGCAGCGCTCAGCCTTCAGAAAGAGCTTCATGCCCTCTCGTCTGCAGAGCTTGCAGACTGATCCAATATACCGTGCCAAGTGATTCCTCCTGTGTGAACCGTTTCCTTATATGCTAAAAAAACTACACCCGTCTCCGTTTCGGCGGCCTGCACCCGTTGTGCGGGATCGGCGTTACATCCTTGATCGCCACAATCTCGAGTCCGGCAGCCTGAATCGCACGAATCGCTGATTCCCGGCCGGTACCCGGCCCTTTTACGTAGACTTCAACCTGCTTCATTCCATGTTCCATGGCCTTTTTGGCGGCAGCCTCTGCGGCCAGCTGCGACGCAAAGGGCGTACTTTTGCGTGATCCTTTGAAGCCCTTGTTCCCGGCGCTGGACCAGGTAAGTACATTACCTGCAGTATCGGTAATCGTCACAATCGTGTTATTAAAGGAGGCGTGGATATGGGCTACGCCATTCGCCACATTCTTTCTTTCTTTACCCTTCTTAGCCATCTGCTCTCCATTGAGTAAAATTACGCCCTGCCGAATTGCTAGTTACAGGGGCTTATCCTGTCTCTTACTTCTTCGCCAAACTCTTCTTTTTGCCCCTGCCTGACATAGCTGACTTTTTCGGCCCTTTTCGTGTCCGCGCGTTCGTCTTCGTTCGCTGTCCGCGTGCAGGCAACCCCTTACGGTGCCGCAGCCCGCGATAGCTGCCGATGTCCATCAAACGCTTGATGTGCATCGTCACATCCCTACGGAGATCGCCTTCCACCGTATAATCTCGGTCCAGGATCGCGCGGATTTTGACAATATCAGATTCAGTAAGATTTCCGCTCTTCATGTTCGGATCAATGGCCGCCTCCGCAAGAATCTTCTTCGCGGACGTCGGACCAATCCCGTAAATATAAGTGAGCGCGATCTCGTTTTTTTTGTCTTTTGGGAGATCTACCCCTGCAATTCGTGCCACATTTCCTCCTCGGATAAAACAGGTTTCAATCATCGCTTCAAACCGAGCAATCCGGCGATGAAGCAAATGATACCCGTCTAACGCCTAGTATCTGATTCCGTGCGAATTACCCCTGCCGTTGTTTATGCCGCGCGTTCTCACAAATAACGCGCACAATCCCCTTGCGGCGGATAATGGTACACTTGGGACAAATTTTTCTGACTGATGACCGAACTTTCATGGTTCTGTACTTCCATTTCGTTTAAGATTTTATGATCTGCCGAACAGCCTTCATGCCTATTTGAACCGATACGTTATCCTACCCCTGGTCAGATCATAGGGGGTAAGCTCAACCGTCACCTTATCGCCAGGAAGTATCTTGATGAAGTGCATCCGCATCTTGCCCGATATATGTGCGAGGATCTTGTGACCATTCTCCATCTCAACCCGAAACATGGCGTTGGGGAGAGTCTCCAGTACCGTACCTTGAACTTCTATTGAGTCTTCTTTCGCCATATCCCCTTATTCGTTCTGTTTGCTGCCCTGCATCGATTGCCGGACGTTTTTACTTTGTCGTCAGTATAACCGGGCCGTCGGGCATCACTGCTATCGTGTGTTCGAAATGCGCGGATAAACTGCCGTCTACGGTAACCGCTGTCCAGCCGTCTTCCCTGACGACTGTCGCGCTGCCGCCGAGATTGACCATCGGTTCAATCGCAAAAACCATTCCGGCCTTTATCCTGGGACCCTGACCGGATGGACCAAAATTGGGAATCTGAGGATCTTCATGCATGTTGCGCCCAATCCCGTGCCCGACAAACTCACGGACGACAGAATATCCATTCGATTCCACATGTTTCTGAACTGCATGTGAAATATCGTATAATCTGTTGCCTGGTTTCGCCTGCTCGATTCCGCGATACAGTGATTCTTCCGTCACCGTGGTCAGGCGCTCGGCCTCGGGCGTGATCTTTCCAACAGGGAAGGTCTTGGCCCCGTCACCATAAAATCCATCAATGATTGCCCCGACATCAATACTGATGATGTCTCCGGCGGACAGTACCACTGATTTCGAAGGAATTCCGTGGATGACTTCATTATTCAGTGATGTACACAGCGTTTTTGGATATCCCCGATACCCCTTAAATGCGGGCTTGGCGCCGGCTTCTCCAATCCACCGTTCAGCCAATTCGTCCAAAGCCTGCGTGCTGACTCCCGGTCGAATTTCACCGCGGATGCGATCGAGTACTTCCGCAACCACCAAACAGGCTTTCCGTATCTTTTCGATCTCCTGCAAGGACTTGAGAATGATCATGGTGTTTCCCGGCTTAACGCCTCCCTTTGACCGAAACGCCCTTCAGGAAACCTCCGTAGTGTCTCTGAATTAAATGTGACTCTATCTGTGATACGGTATCCAGCGCGACGCCGATAACAATCAAGAGCGATGTGCCGCCGAAATAAAAAGGAACATTAAAAAATTTATAAAAAATGTCGGGTAAAACACAAACCGCGGCAAGGTACAATGCTCCGCCAAGGGTGATCCTGTTCAATACTCGAAACAAATAGTCCGAGGTTTTCTTTCCCGGTCTGATTCCCGGAATAAATCCGCCGTATTTTTTCAGGTTATCCGCAATGTCAACCGGGTTAAATACGATTGCAGTGTAAAAATACGCAAACCCGACGATCATGATTACGTAAACAATAGTATAGAGCGCTTTCCCCGGCGCAAGCTGCTGAGCAAACCACTGGAGCCACCCCACCTGCACAAAACCCGCGATCGTTGCAGGAAACAGCAAAATAGAGGAAGCAAAAATGGGCGGAATCACACCTGCAGAATTTATCTTGAGCGGCAGATGTGTGCTCTGCCCTTTGTAAATTTTTCTTCCTACCATCCGTTGAGCGTACTGTATGGCTATCTTGCGCTGTCCGCGTTCCATCACGATAATGGCCGCCACCACCGCAATGATTAAGATGATGATGATAAATACCATGAAATACGCGATTTCACCGGACCGCATGAGCCCTACGGTATTGCTGACCGCGCGCGGAAAACCCGATACGATGCCTGCAAAAATGATTAAGGATATCCCGTTGCCGATGCCCCGCTCAGTGATCTGCTCGCCGAGCCACATAATGAACGTCGTTCCCGCTGTCAGTGTGATCATCGTAAGAATACGGAACGACCACCCCGTGGACTCAACAAATGCGCCACCGCCCATTTTTTCTATGCCAACAGCCATCCAGAACGACTGGAAGCCGGCAATAACCACCGTGCCGTAGCGCGTATATTCGGTAATTTTCTTTCTGCCCGCTTCACCTTCTTTAGCAAGCGCCTGGAGGCGGGGAATCACCACGGTCAGGAGCTGCAACACGATT
The DNA here is from genome assembly GCA_021783455.1 of Nitrospirota bacterium. GTDB lineage: Bacteria > Nitrospirota > UBA9217 > UBA9217 > UBA9217 > JAJYKN01. The sequence continues at coordinate 12,239 of JAJXTW010000051.1, forward strand.
GAGGCGGTAATATAGGGCATAATACCGAGAGCAAAAATAGTAACACGGGACAGCGCCCCGCCCGAGAACATATCAAAAAAGCCCATCAGTCCCGCAGCAGACTGGTGTAAGAACTGACTAAGCGCTTCCCCCTTAACGCCGGGTGTAGGAATATGAGCTCCGATGCGGTACACTGCAAGCATCAGCATCGTGAAGACGATGCGCTTCCTGAGTTCGGGGATGTTAAATATGTTCTTCAGTCCGGTGAACACGGGTTAGATCACCTCAGCCTTGCCGCCGGCAGCCTGAATTTTATCAAGAGCGCTCTTGCTGAATTTATGCGCCCGCACGGTCAGCTTGGTCGTGAGTTCTCCCGTACCGAGCACTTTAACGCCGTTTTTCAGGTCCTTGATCAGGCCCTTCTGCATGAGCGCCTCGGGCGTCACCGGATCGGAGCCTGCCATCTTTTCGAGGTCTGCGAGGTTTACAACCGAATATTCCTTTCGGAAGATATTGGTGAACCCTCTTTTGGGAAGCCTGCGCTGAAGGGGCATCTGGCCGCCTTCAAACCCCGGCCCCTTCACACCACCGGAACGGGCCTTTTGCCCTTTATGACCTTTTCCTGCGGTCTTGCCGTTGCCGGATCCAGGGCCGCGGCCGACTCTCTTTACTTTCTTTTTTGATCCGATATTCGGTTTCAGCTCTTCTAATCTCATAGTTTGCTCACGACCACCACTGACTGTAGTTTAAATTTTTATTTATGAGTGCATCCGCTACGCTTCTTCCACCTTGATGAGGTGGGAAACCTTGTTGATCATGCCCCGTATCTGCGGTGAATCCACACGGATCACCGAATGATTCAATTTTCTTAGACCCAGGCCGACAAGCACTACTTTATGTTTGCCCGGTCGTGCAATACCGCTCTTTACCAGCGTTATTTTTATTTTTTTTGCATCAGCGTTTGCCATGCTTATCCGAGCTCCTCTATCGTTTTTCCGCGCAACGCCGCCACTTGCGCGGCACTCCTCAACCCCATCAAGCCTTTGATCGTCGCGCTGACAACATTGTGCGGATTGCTGGAACCGAGCGATTTGCACAGCACATTCCGAACGCCCACGACTTCAAGCACGGATCTGCTCGCTCCGCCCGCAATCAATCCAGTTCCTTCAGAAGCCGGCTTGAGCAACACTTTTCCCGCTCCGTAATGGCCAAAAATAGCATGGGGTATCGTATCGCCCTTGAGCGAAACCAGCACCATGTTCTTTTTGGCACGCTCGACAGCTTTCTTTATAGCAACCGGCGCCTCGGCTGCTTTGCCTTTGCCGACGCCAATTCTGCCTTTTCCGTCGCCTACAACCACGAGAGCGCTGAAATTGAACCGTTTACCACCCTTGACCACCTTGGCAACACGGTTTAAGTACACCAATTTATCTTTTAGGCCGTCGCCCTCTTCTTGATCCTTCTGATATCGCTCTGCCAATGCCGCCTCCGAAATGAAACCGTTACCTAAAAGTTAAGTCCCTTTTCACGTGCCGCTTCTGCCAGTGCTTTGATACAGCCGTGATATTGATTCCCGCCGCGATCGAACACGACGGCTTTGATATTTTTGCCGATCGCCCGCTCAGCGATATTGGCTCCAACCTTTTTGGCCGCGGCAACATTGCCGCAGTGCTTCAAACCTTCACTCACGGCTTTCTCCGTAGAGGCGGCCGAAATCAGAGTATTCCCTGTCGTATCGTCAATAAGCTGGGCATAAATATGGCTTAGGCTCTTGTATACGCTTAACCGCGGTTTAGCTGCCGTCCCGACGACTTTTTTCCTGATGCGTTCACGCCTTCTCTGTCTGGATACTAATTTACTCTGCGCCACGATTATTCTCCGTCATGCTGATTGCCTTCCGGATGTGCCATCCGTTAGTTTCAGTCTGCTATTCGATAGTAGTAGTCCTACTTGCCGCCCTTACCAG
>JAJXTW010000285.1 GCA_021783455.1 Nitrospirota bacterium
GCTTGGGCTAAAAACAGACTCATTCTCATCACGCCAATATTTGGAGGTACGTATCAATGAATCCCGATGACATAAAATATCACAGAGAACATGCCTGGGTACGAGCGGAAGGTAAACGCGCGACCATCGGCATTACCGACTACGCTCAGCAGCAGATGGGCGACATCGTTTATATCGATCTTCCCGAGGCCGACACTGAGATCGATGCAGACTCAGAGCTTTCCGAAGTCGAGTCAACAAAAGCGACCTCTCCGGTGGTCAGCCCGGTATCGGGCACGGTGGTGGACGTGAACGAAGACCTTGCCGATTCCCCGGAGATTATAAACGAAGACCCCTACGGCAACGGCTGGCTCGTTGTGCTGGAGATGAGCGATCCCTCGGAGTTGAACGACCTGATGAGCAAGTCTGAGTACGAAAAGTTCCTGAAGGAAGAAGAGGGAAAGTAGACCGGCGCGCGGTACGCTATTGGTGGACAAAACCGGAAGGGAGAGTTATTTACTCTCCCTTTTTTTCTGAAGGGCCTTTTTCTGCGACACGGACGACTTCCCGAAAAAAATTGAAGCAGCTGAAGTAAAATAATTTAAGATTTCCCCCTGTTGCAGCTTCAAGCTTTCCATTGTGAACTCTGCGATTTCCGTTGCTGCTATTTCAGGTTCATTTGAGGAGTAGATCATGCCTGTAAAACTTACGATCATCGGTGCGGGGCCAGGCGGTTACGTAGCCGCCATCCGCGCGGCACAGAAGGGCGCAGGGGTTACCGTGGTTGAAAGCGCGGAAGTCGGCGGCACCTGCCTCAACTGGGGCTGCATCCCGACGAAGACCATCATCGCATCCGCTGAAGCGCTTGCACATGTCCGGAATGCCGCGGATTTCGGAATTGAAGTTTCCGGTGAAGTCGGCTACAACCTTGCGAAGGTCCGCGAACGCAAGGACAAGGTCGTATCGATCCAGGTGAAGGGGATCAAGGGGCTGTTCAAGAGCTGGGGCGTCAGCCTCATCGAGGGCCGCGGATCTCTGCTCTCCCCCGACGTCGTGCGGGTCGTTCAGAAGGACGGCACGACCATGGACGTCAAGTCCGACAAGGTCATCATCGCCACGGGTTCGCGTCCTGCGAAACTGCCCGGCTTTCCGTTCGACGGCGAGAGCGTCATTACGAGCGACGACGCCGTTTTGCTCAAGAAAATTCCTCAAAGCCTCCTGATCGTCGGAGCGGGAGTGATCGGCTCCGAGTTTGCGTTTATCTACCGGACATTCGGCGCTGACGTAACCATGGTTGAAATGGTGCCTCACGCGATTTCCACCGAGGACGAGGAAATGTCAGAGCTCCTTGAGCGGGAGCTCAAAAAAGCGAAGATCAAGCTCATGGTGAACGTGAAGGTCGAAAAGGTGGAAAAGGGCAGCGACGGCATGATGACCGCGAGGCTGTCGAACGGACAGGAGATCAGGACCGAAATGATCCTCGTGTCCATCGGCCGCAGCCTGAATTCGGAGAACCTCGGCCTCGACGACGTGGAGGTGAGCAGGGGCAAGCGCGGCGAAATTGTTGTCAACGAAAGAATGGAGACCAGCGTTCCCGGCGTCTATGCCATCGGCGATGTGACGGGGAAGATCATGCTCGCCCATGTGGCGTCCCATCAGGGCCTGGTGGCCGTGGAAAACGCCCTTGGCGGCAACGAGATGATGGATTATGCCGTCGTGCCGTCGTGCATCTTTACCATGCCCGAGATCGGCAGTGTCGGTTTGCGGGAAAAGGCAGCCGCGGAAAAGGGCATCAAGTACCGAGTCGGCCGTTTTCAGTACCGCGCGCTTGGGAAAGCACACGCCATCGGAGAGATTACGGGCATGATGAAGATTCTTGCGGATGAGGCTACCGACAAGGTCCTGGGCGTTCATATCTGCGGAGCTCATGCAACGGACTTGATCCACGAAGGTGCGCTCGCCATCACCATGGGCGCGACAGCCAAGCAGCTGGGTCATATGATTCATGCTCACCCGACGCTTGCTGAAGGGGTTATGGAAGCGGCAGAGGATGTACACAAGACCGCGATCCACGTGCCGAAGAGTCAGTAGTCGGGATCTCCCACTTTGTCCAGCTTTCCGAAAGGCTTCAAGACCACCTCGGAGAGCGCCGGATGGATGTGGATCCCTTTCGCCACGGACCAGAGGTTGCCGTCGGCTGCCATGGCGTTCACGACTTCCTGGATCAGGACAGACGCCTGGGGGCCGATGATGTGGTATCCCAGGATCTTGCCCGACTTCCGGTGCACGATGGCCTTGGCGAAGCCCTCGATCTCCATCATGGCCTCTCCGCGGGCCACGTCGTTGTACATCGCTTTTCCCACGAGCAGTTCCTGCTTTCCCATCAGTTTCACGGCCTGGTCTTCTGTCAGCCCCACCGACGCGATCTCGGGCCAGGAGAACACTGCGTGCGGCACCGTGAGATAGTTCATCTTTGATTTTTTCCCGTGGATGGCGTTATGCCACACGAGTTCGGACTCCTGATTCGCGGCATGCCGGAACATTTTCTTGCCGATGGCGTCCCCGAAGGCCCAGATGTTCTTTTTCGTGGTCTCGAAGAAATCATCCACAATAAGGTATCCCTGTTCGTTTGTTTTTATCCCGCTGTTTGCGACCATGAGGACGTCTGCATTCGATTTTCTGCCGGCGGCGATCAAGACGTGCTGTGCCGTGATTTCCCTCTGTTTCCCGCTGTCCCGTTCTCTTGCCGTAACCGTGGCTACCTTCCCCGTTTGGCGGACCTCGATGGCTTCGGTATTTGTATGGATCGCCATGCGGCGGGAAAGGGCCTTGTTGAGACCATCGGACACCTCCGGCTCTTCGTCGGGAACGAGCCGCTTATTCCGCTGGATGATCGTGACCTTCGTGCCGACAGCTTCGAAGAAATGGGCAAACTCCGCTGCGATATACCCCCCGCCGATGATCACCATGCTTTCGGGTCTGCTGGTGAGCCGGAGTGCGGTATCGTTCGTGAGGTATTCGATTGTCTCGATTCCTTTGATCTGCGGTATCAGCGGCCGCGCGCCGGAAACGAGAAAAATCGTCTTGCCTTTGACTGTTGTATTATTCACCTCTACGGTATAATCGCCGGTAAAGTGCGCTTCGCCGAAGTAAAAATCGAAGTCCTCGGCTTTTTCCATCGCCTCCTGGA
>JAJXTW010000286.1 GCA_021783455.1 Nitrospirota bacterium
ATTCTGTTTTTTTCTTCTTCCGGATACTGTGCGAGTTCCATAAGGATCCCATCGGGGCCATGGAAATAAACGAGGCGCTTTCCTGTTTTCTCCCAGGTCCGTATCGGGCTCAGGAACTCAATGCCGAATTCCTTGAGCCGCTAACCGTATGTTCAATATCTTTCACGGAAAAAGCCAGGTGACGGAAACCGTTACGATTCGGATAACCGCAATCAGGATCGGGTGCGGGATTGGGGCTGCTGAAGTGCAGAAGTTCAATGACGAGCTGGCTCGTCTGATGAACCGGCCGCCCCTTGATTCCGGTGACGGACTCGAGGAACGCAGCGTCAAGCGCCGATTGGATCGCCTCCTCGAATCCGAGGATCTCAAAAAACTTCCTGCTTCTTTCAAGATCAGTAACGACAATCGCGAGGTGATCGATCTGTTTTATCAAGGTTGACCTCATCGGATTTATGGGCGAACCTGTTTCCCCTGAAGCGCCCGGGAAAAGCGGATGATCAGGGGCACGGCGATCATGGCGCCGAGAACGATCCATTCTGCTGTGTCGGGATCTCGAAAATACCTGCTCAGACTCAGGGTCGTAACTGCAATGACAGCGTAATACAGCATGTCCCCAGCGATCGCGAAGGCCCAGCCCATCACGAATCCATGGCCAGCAGCCAGCGCCGAGGCCCGCCCGGTCATCGGGTCCGCGCCAAAGGAGATCATAATGAGAGTGATGGGGCCGGCTCCGGTGCCGTTGAAACGGGCTGCGCTCTTCGCCATTGCAGCCTTCATCCTTGAGCTGAAACGGGCGAGAAACGGAACTTTTCCCGCTAACCAGGCAAGAAGTTGAAGGATCGGCTCGAATGCGAGGGCCAGCATCACATCGGAAACCAAGTAGAGCCCGGCGGTCACGGGCCAGGCCAGTCCCTTGGTCCGGGCGAGCAATACGCCTGCCGGAATCCCGCCCCCGACAGGGATAAGGAAGAGCATCAACACAGAAAACATGATGGATACTAACAAAAATGCCGGCCAAAGGCAAGCGGCGGGGCGGGCTTCGTATTGTGGTATTGGGCTAAGGTATCTGAATTGAAGCCTTCTTTCTGATCGGGTTTACCCGCACGGCCGTGTCCTAATTATTATCCTTCCTGACAGGTGAGTCAAACACAAAAGACCTAAAGGTTCTTCTGGCAGAAGAAAAGTTAAGACCCCTTGTGCCGATTTATTGCTGATCAATTACTTTTTTCAAGTGACTGAGCCCAGAGGCCGCAGTCGGCCACCCGGCATAAAAAGCAATATGCGTAATCGCAGCCACAAGTTCTTCCTTCGTGAGGCCGTTTTCAAAAGCCTTCTTCAGATGGAACTCGACCTGCTCAATGCGATTCAGCGCGACCAGGCAGGTAACCGTGATCAGGCTTTTGTCGCGCTGCGAGAGCGGTGGACGTTTCCAAACATCCCCGAAAAGAACGTCCTGCGTCAATTGCGCATAATCCGGCGCTAGAGCCTTCAACTCATCCGTTGTTTTTTTTACATCACTGTCTGACATTGATATCTCCCCTTTCATTAAAGTAAGAATTATGAATTAAGAAGTAAGAATTTTGCCCCTCAATTTTTTCCTTCTTCCTTCTTCCTTATTCCTTCTCCTCTTATGGCCGCAGCAGCGTCTTGATCGCGCGGCGCTCGTCCATCGCGCGGTAGCCCTCGGCCACCTGGTCGAGGGGCAGAGTCAGGTCGAATACCTTTCCGGGATTGATCTTTCCCTTCAACACAAGACCGATCAGATCGGGCAAATAGCGGCGTACCGGGGCTGGGCCGCCGTGGAGGTGAACGTGAGCAAAGAACAGCTCCTGGCCGTTGAGCTCGACCCCGTGCGGGACGCCGACGTAGCCGATGTATCCGCCCGGACGTGTTGAATGAATCGCCTGCATCATCGACTCCTGTGTGCCGACGCACTCGAGCACCGAGTCAGCGCCAAGCCCATTGGTCATCTCTTTGATGCGCGCTACGCCTTCGTCACCTCGCTGGGTCACAATGTCGGTCGCGCCGAACTCGCGGGCAAGCTTCTGCCGCGATGCGTGGCGGCTCATTGCGATGATCCGCTCGGCGCCCATCTGCTTGGCGGAGAGCACGCCGAGGAGCCCGACCGCGCCGTCACCAACGACCACGATTGTCTTGCCCGGCTGAACATGCGCCGCCTCGGCGGCGAACCAGCCCGTGCCCATAACATCGGAGAGCGTCAGCAGGCTCGGGACCATGTCGTCCGGGGGAACCTCCGGAGTCGCCACCAAGGTGCCGTCCGCGTGCGGGACGCGCAGAAAGGGCGCCTGCGCACCGCCCATAAGCTCGCGATGCTGACAGGACGACTGATAACCGATCCGGCAGGTAGGGCAGGTGTTGTCGGAGGCGAAGAACGAACCGATGACGAACTGGCCGCGCTTGACCCTGGTGACCGCGCTGCCGACCTCCTCGACGATGCCGCAGTACTCGTGCCCCATCGGGGTCGGCTGGGTTATCGGGTTGATGCCGCGAAAGGGCCAAAGGTCCGACCCGCACACGCAGGTTGCCGAGATATTGATGACGGCATCAGTCGGCTTGATGATTTTCGGGAAATCGAGTTCCTCGAAACGCACGTCACGCGGCCCGTAAATAACAGATCCTTTCATGGTTTATCTCCTTGCATCGAATATTTACTCACCACCAACGCGTGGTGAGTCGGTAGTGTTCATCCTCTTCAATATTATACCAGTCTCTGAGCGATACCCTGTAGCGCTTAGAGTCCCGTCCTTTTTTCCAGGGCTTCGGGGTACCGCGCTCCCTGGATCTCGATCTTCAATGCGGCGCTTTCTATTTCATGGAAATCGTCGGGCGTCAGCTCGACTTCGACTGCTCCGATATTCTCATCCAGCCGCGAAGGTTTCGTTGTACCTGGGATCGGCGTGATCCACGGTTTCTGTGCAAGCAGCCAGGCGAGCGCTATCTGGGCAGGGGTCGCTTTCTTCAGCTCTGCAATTTTCTTAAGCAGATCGACCAAGGCCTGATTCGCTTTCCGGGCCTCCGGGGTAAAGCGAGGCACGATGTTGCGAAAATCGGTTTTGACAAACTCCGTCTTCTCGTCGATCTTTCCCGTTAGGAAGCCTTTGCCAAGAGGACTGAAGGGAACGAGAC
>JAJXTW010000287.1 GCA_021783455.1 Nitrospirota bacterium
GGCGCCGGTTTTCTCGATGATGTCGGCAAGGTTGGCGCCGTCCACGTATTCCATAACGATGCCGTAGTCCGGTTTCTTCCAGTAGTCGTAAATGTGGACGATGTTCTCATGCTGGAGCGAAGCGGCTACCCGGCTTTCGCGTTCGAAGCGCTGGACAATCTGCGCGTCGGCGTGGTATGCCTTCTTCAGCTCCTTGATGGCGACCGGCCGGTCAAGGGACTTCTGGACGGCCTTGTATACGATTGCCATGCCGCCGGAGCCGATCTCGCCGATGATTCTGTATTCATCTTTTATCTGTCTCTGCATAGATTCAGATCTCCGCGAGCTCTACCACGACTACCGTGATATTGTCCACGCCCCCCCGGTCATTTGCCGCAACGAGCAGCTTTTGCACAGCCTCCCGGGGCGGCAAGCTAGACAGCATCCCGGCGATTTCCTCATCTTCCACCATCTCCGTGAGGCCGTCGGTACACAGGAGAAACCGGTCTCCGCGGTGCAGTGGGTGCTTCGCGAGATCGATCCTGACTTCCTCGTCGATGCCCAGCGCCCGGGTGATCACGTGGCGGTATGGGCTCGTTCGCGCCTGCTCGCGCGTGATCACGCCCTGATGGACCTGTTCTCCCACGAGTGAATGGTCGATCGTCAGTTGTTTGAATTCCCCTGACCGGAGGAGATAGGCGCGGCTGTCGCCGATATGGGCAAGGAACGCGTGTTTGTCCTTCAGGAGAAGCGTGGTCAGCGTCGTCCCCATGCCGGCGAGCGCCGGAGTCTGCGCCCGCGCCTCGCGGATGACCCGGTTCGAGAGGAAAATCGCGCGCTGGAGTGCGGATAACGCCGGATCAGCCGCGCGGACAAGTCCCGCGGGCGGGGTCCGGTCCTTTTCGCCGAGCAGGTCCCTCATGGACGATGCGAGCATTTCCACAGCCATGCGGCTGGCGACCTCTCCCCCCTCGTTGCCCCCGACCCCGTCCGCAACGGCGTAGAGACCGAGATCGTCGTTCAGCAGATATACGTCTTCGTTATTGGTTCTTTTTTTTCCGGCGTCGGAACCGCCGAAGGAGGTTATTTTCATTTACGAGATCTCGTAGGTCCGGGGCTTCCCTGTATCATCGAGCACGAACTGGAGGGTGGTGCCTCCGACGCTGAACTTGTCTCCATGGTGCAAGTTCGTCTCTTTGATAAGCGCCCCGCTCATCCGCGTACCGTTCGTACTCTCAAGGTCCTTCAGCAGATAATTTCCTTCACGGTATTCGATGACTGCATGCTGACGCGAGACCTGAGCGTCCTTCAGGACGATGTCGGCGCCCTTGTCCCTGCCGAGCACGGTGTGTTCTTTCCTGAGCGGATATTCCATGCCTTCCGCATGCCCCTGCACGATCACCACGGAGGCCTGGAACTTTTTCGGGACCCTCTTCATTCGCTGCGATTGTTTCAGTATTTGAGTGCTGTCATTGCCGGCTTTCGATCCTGTCATCTCACCCTCCGACATATCGTCATCAGCTCCAAACCTATGATAGGGCAAACCCGGGAATACGTCAAGGTCGAAGCGGGTTTTTAGGACTATCATTTCTTCTGTCTTATGATACAATGTTTCCATGAAAAAGAAGGGCCGCGACGGCCCGCCATCAGGGCGGACAACATCCGACCGGACCGAGATCCTGACCAGCGTGATCCAGAGGCCGCTTGTTCTGAAAAAAGCGCGCTTCATCGTTATCAAAGGCAGGGACGACGGCAAGGAGATGGTGCTCCAGGCCCCCCTCGTCACGATCGGCACGCTGCCCGAGAACAGTCTCGTGCTCACGGACCCCACGGTTTCGCGCAAACACGCCAGTGTCGAGGAGACTTCCGGGGGGTATGTCCTGCGCGATCTCGGCAGTACAAACGGCACCTTTCTCGACAGCGTGCGCGTCCGCGAGGGATATATCCAGGCGGGGTCCGTCATTCGCCTGGGACAGACCGAGATGGTCTTCTCTCCTCTGGAGGAACGCATCGAAAATCTCCGCAGTTCCTCTGACCAGTTCGGCGACCTGATCGGAGCTTCCCTGCCCATGCGCGAGGTCTTCGGCATCCTGGAGCGCGTAGCGCCCGTTGACATCACCGTGCTCATCCAGGGCGAGACCGGCACCGGGAAAGAGCTCGCGGCCCGGGCCGTCCACGCAGGCAGCCGGAGAGCGGCGGGGCCTTTCGTCGTGTTCGACTGCGGCGCTGTTGCGCCGAACCTGATCGAGAGCGAGCTCTTCGGCCATGAAAAAGGCGCGTTCACCGACGCGGTCAAGTCGCGCCAGGGCGCCTTCGAGCTTGCCGACAACGGCACGCTGTTCCTGGACGAAGTCGGAGAGCTCGCCGCTTCCCTCCAGCCCAAACTCCTGCGCGCCCTTGACCAGCGCGAAGTGAGGCGCGTCGGCGCAGAGCAGCCCGTCAAGGTAAACGTGCGCGTTGTGGCGGCCACGAACAGGGAACTCGAACAGGAAGTGAAAGCAGGGAAGTTCCGCGAAGACCTGTTCTATCGCCTGTCGGCCGTAACAATATTCCTGCCGTCGCTCCGCAGGCACAAAGAAGACATCGAACTGATCGCCGGGCACCTGCTCGCCGGCATATCCAAGGAAGCCGGCAAAAAACTCACGGGTTTCTCGCCCGAGGCCCTGGCGGCGCTCACGGCCTATTCCTGGCCGGGCAACGTTCGGGAGCTCAAAAACGTGATCGAGCGCGCTGCGGCGCTGTGCGACGGGGACCGGGTCGAGGTAAAAGATCTCTTCCTTTCCCAGGGAAAAAAGACAGCGACCTTTGAAGGCCTGAGCGGCAAGACCCTCGAAGAAATCGAGAAGGCGGCCATCTACGCCACGCTCAAGTCCGTTTCAAGCAACAAGACCGAAGCCGCAAAGGTGCTCGGCATTGCGTACTCCACGCTCTACGAGAAGATGAAGAAGTACGGCATCAAAGAGTAATCCACCTGTTTCTCAGCCTGTCATCGCTACCACCCCGATCATTGCAGTAATGCCCAGTATCGAAAAAAACATCCAGGGCCGCGATCTTTTGAATGAAAGTCTCGGGTGAAGAACGCCCGAAACCGTCTTCACCGTGAGATGGGGCCGATACTCCCTGCCTGGTTTGAGCATCCTGCTCTGGACGCGGAACAACA
>JAJXTW010000052.1 GCA_021783455.1 Nitrospirota bacterium
AGAAGGCAATCGCATCTTTCTCCATCTTCACCGCCACTTCAAGAGCATCCATGATGTCCTCCTTCTCTCTTCTTTGTTTTATTATACAGTGCAATGACGACATGCCGGGCAGTGATGGAGCTTTCATGACCGCCTTGTCAATATAAGTATAGCATATCGACATGGGCCGGAGGGATGGGGGTGGACAGCGGATAACAAACAAAACCGCCTCACCCCTTTGCGGGATGAGGCGGTAGGTAGACAGGAAAACTTCTTCTTATTTTTTCGTCTTTTCTCCGAACAGATCCTTCACCTTGTTGAAAAACCCCCTCGTAAGCGGAGTCGATTCCTCGCTGTTCAATCGTTCGAATTCCTGGAGCAGTTCCTTCTGCTTCGCCGTCAGCTTCGACGGCACTTCAACCATGATGCGGCACAGCTGATCGCCGCTTCCCGATCCGCGGAGATGGGGAAATCCCTTTCCGCGCAGTTTGAAGACCTGGCCCGGCTGCGTGCCGGCCGGAATCTTGATTTTCGAGCTGCCGTTCAGCGTCGGCACGTCGATCTCAGTGCCGAGGGCCGCCTGCGTAAAGCTGATCGGGACTGCGCAAACAATGTCCTGACCTTCCCGCGTGAACAAGGGATGGTCTTCCACCGTAAGAAATACGTACAAATCCCCCGGCGGCCCGCCGTAAGCTCCGAGTTCACCCTCGCCGGTCAGGCGGATGGTGTTGCCCGTTTCAACTCCTCCCGGGATCTTGACGGAGAGGGTCCGTTCCCGCTCCATCCGTTTTCGTCCTTTACAGGTAGTGCAGGGGTCCGTAATGACCCTGCCCTCGCCGTTGCACCGGGAGCAGGTGCGGCTGACGCTGAAAAAACCCTGCTGCATGCGGATCTGGCCCGCCCCGTGGCAGACCGTGCAGGTTGCAACGCCGTCTTTCGTCTTGGCCCCGGTCCCGTCGCAGTCCGGGCAGCGCTCCCAGCGCGGCACGCGGATCTTGGTCGTCGTGCCGAACGCCGAGTCTTCGAAGCTGATCTTGAGGTTGAACCGGAGATCGTCGCCCGCAGTCGCCCGGGAACGTCCGCGCCCCCCGCCGAAAAACTCCTCAAAAATATCGCCGAAGATATCGCCCATTCCCGAGCCGCCGAATCCCGGCCCTGTGCCCTGCTGCGCCCCCGGCGCTGTGCCGTACTGGTCGAAATAGGCGCGTTTCTGCGGGTCGGAAAGGACCTCGTAGGCCTCGTTGATCTCTTTGAACTTCTCTTCTGATTCCTTATTCCCCGGGTTTTTGTCGGGGTGAAATTCGTGCGCGAGCTTGCGGTAGGCTTTCTTGAGCTCGGTTTCGGTCGCGTTTTTATGGACGCCGAGCAGTTGGTAGTAGTCTTTGGCCATGGGAAATTTTCAAAACCTTTTCTCTCGCAAACTGACGCATAGAGCACGGGGAAAAACGAAAACTGAATGTCGTTCCTGTGCAGGCTTAAGCGGCACAACGAGAACAATTATTTTTTCACAAAAAGAGGATAGCGACTGCGATGTCGCTATCCTCGTCATTTCCTGTCAACGGTTACTTCTTGTCCTTGTCCACTTCCTCAAATTCGGCATCAACGACTTTCTCATCGGGCTTGCCGCCGTCGCCCTGGGCACTTTCCCCTGCGGCGCCTGCTCCGGCTTGCGCCCCTTCCTTGTTCATTTTGGAATAGACTTCCTCCGCAAGCTTGTGCGACGTTTTGGAGAGCTCGGCCACGGCCTTCTTGATGGCTTCTACATCCTGGCCGTCCTTCACTTTCTTTGCTTCTTCGAGCGCCTTCTGGATGTCGGCGCGCTCCGCATCGGAAAGCTTGGACCCGTAATCGGCAACGGATTTCTCCACCGAGTAGATGAGCGTGTCGGCCTCGTTCCTCGCATCGGCGACTTCGCGTTTTTTCTTGTCCTCTGCCGAGTGAGCCTCCGCCTCTTTGACCGCTTTATCGATATCGTCCTTGCTCATGCCCGAAGACGCCGTGATCTTGATGGATTGTTCCTTGCCCGTGCCGAGGTCCTTGGCGGTCACATGGACAATGCCGTTCGCGTCAATGTCGAAGGTCACCTCGACCTGCGGAATGCCGCGCGGAGCCGGCGGGATGCCCACGAGCTCGAAGCGGCCGAGGGTCTTGTTATCAGCCGCCATTTCACGCTCGCCCTGCACTACGTGGATCGAAACCGCGGTCTGATTATCCGACGCGGTGGAAAAGACCTGGCTCTTCTTCGTCGGGATGGTGGTATTCCGTTCGATGATCTTGGTCGTGACGGCGCCGAGCGTTTCGATGCCGAGAGACAGCGGGGTCACGTCAAGCAGCAGAACGTCCTTCACCTGGCCGGTCAGGACCGCGCCCTGGATGCCCGCGCCGATGGCCACAACCTCGTCGGGGTTCACGCCGCGGTGCGGGTCTTTCTTGAAGTAGTCCTTCACCGTCTGGATCACGCGGGGCATGCGCGTCATGCCGCCCACGAGGATCGCCTCGTTGATATTGTCAACAGACTTGCCCGCGTCGGAAAGCGCCTTTTTCACCGGGCCGATGGTGCGTTCCACGAGATCGCCGACCAGCTGTTCCATTTTCGCCCGGGAGAGTTTATAGAGCAGATGCTTGGGGCCCGTGGCATCGGCCGTAACGAACGGAAGATTGATTTCCGTTTCCGCGACGTTCGACAGCTCGATCTTCGCCTTTTCCGCCGCTTCCTTCAGCCGCTGAAGCGCCATTTTGTCTTTGCTCAGGTCGATGCCCTGGTCCTTCTTGAACTCGTCGACAAGCCACTTGATGATCCGTTCGTCAAAGTCGTCGCCCCCAAGATAGGTGTCGCCGTTCGTGGATTTTACTTCGAACACCCCTTCCCCGAGTTCCAGGATGGAGATGTCGAAGGTGCCGCCTCCCAGGTCGTAAACCGCGACAAGCTCGTCCTTTTTCTTATCCAGGCCGTAGGCGAGGGCCGCGGCCGTGGGCTCGTTGATGATCCGAAGCACGTTCAGGCCGGCGATTCTGCCCGCGTCCTTGGTGGCCTGGCGCTGGCTGTCGTTAAAATAGGCAGGCACGGTGACCACGGCATCGGTCACTTTTTCACCGAGGAAATCCTCGGCGGTCTGCCGCATCTTTTGCAGGATCATGGCCGATATTTCCGAAGGGCTGTAGGCCTTGCCCCGGACTTCCACATGGGCATCGCCGTTCGCTGCCTGCACGATCTTATAGGGCAGATGCTTCATCGCTTCCTTGACCTCGGTCGAGTCGAACTTTCTGCCCATGAGTCTCTTGATCGAGAATATGGTATTTTCGGGGTTCGTGATCGACTGCCGCTTGGCGATCTGGCCTACCAGTCGCTCGCCGCTTTCGGTGAAGGCCACGACCGACGGCGTGGTCCGGCTCCCTTCGGAGTTCGGGATGACGACCGGTTCTCCGCCTTCCATGATCGCAACGCAAGAGTTGGTCGTGCCCAGATCGATTCCTATAACTTTTGCCATACTGTCCTCCTTAATGTATCTTCTTTAATGGATCCCTTATATAAATCCGATGACTCGGCGACAAGGAGAAGCCGGAACAGGAACGTGTTTTCCCCTGCCAACTCTCCGCTTCGCCCATTCTCTGTCCACAAATTCATTCCTCTTGTTCTCCGGCCTGCGGCTTCCTGGACACGCTCACCCGTGCATGCCTCAGCACTTTGTCGTGATAAAGGTATCCTTCCTGGAATACTTGGACCACCGTATTCTCCGGCACCGCGTCCGTCGGCTCCTGCATGATGGCTTCATGTTTTGCGGGATCAAAGGGCTCGCCCTGCGAGGCGAAGGACGTGATCCCGAATTTTTCAAGAACATCGCGAAGCTGCTTGTACACCAGCTCCACTCCCTGGCGCAGTCCGTCGCTGGTCTCCCCCGCTTCCGAAGCATGCTTGATGGCAAGCGAGAGATGATCGACGACGCTCAGGAGTTCCCGCGCCATCTGTTCATTCGAGTACTTGCGGAAATCCGCGAGATCGCGCTGCATGCGTTTGCGGTAATTGTCGAAATCCGCCGACGTCCGGAGGTACTTGTCATGGGCCTCAGCGGCCTCTTTGGCCTTCTGTTCAAGCGCCTGCGTAAGCTTCTCGATCTTCGCGGACGCGGCCGCGGATTCCTCTGCTTTTGCGGGAGCAGTCATTTCAACATCATCCTCAGCAACGTCATCAAACTCATCACTCA
The DNA here is from genome assembly GCA_021783455.1 of Nitrospirota bacterium. Lineage (GTDB taxonomy): Bacteria > Nitrospirota > UBA9217 > UBA9217 > UBA9217 > JAJYKN01. The sequence continues at coordinate 4,182 of JAJXTW010000052.1, forward strand.
TCTATCCAAACCTCTCTGAAATCGTTCTCCCAGGAGCTTCGTAAGAAGCTTCGCGGTATAATCCACGACGTGGATCACCTGCTTGTACTGCATCCTCGTGGGTCCGATCACCCCGAGCGTGCCCACAACGTTCGAGCCGGCGTTGTAGTTGCCGACCACCATGCTGCAGCCCTGCATCTCGAAATAGGGGTTTTCTGAGCCGATAAAAACCTTGATCCCCTGGGCCGACACGCTCCGGTCGAGGAGCTTCAAGAGCTTGTACTTGTCCTCGAATGCCTTGAACAGGGCCCGCATTTTCTCAACGTTCGCAAACTCGGGGCTTTCGAGCATCTGGGAAGCGCCGCCGATGTATACTTTTTCGTTCTCCCGTTCCTGCACATCCTGGCTGGCCCGGTACGTCTCGTCCATAAGCTGCATGAAAACGAGCTTTTCTTCTTTCATCTTGTCGATCAGTTGCTGGCGGACCTCCGCCAGGGACCGATGCTCGAGCTCTTCATCGAGATAGGCGCTGAATCCATTCAGGTCCTGCTGCCGGATGCTCTCATCAATATCAATGAGCTTGTTCTGAACGATGCCGTTGGATGTCACAAAGATGATCAGGACCTGTCTTCCCCGCAAACGAACAAACTCGATATGCCGGTAGGCGGCCTCCGACTCGCTCGGCGCCACAATGACGCCCGCGCAGTGAGACAACGTGGCAAGGAACCGACTCGCTTCCTCCATAAGCTCCTGGAGATCGTCCCCGTGGAGCTGCGGGGCCTGCTGCAAATGCTCTTCAATATCCTCGCTGTCGTTCTCGACGCTGATCAGGCTGTCGATATAGTAGCGATACCCGAGGTCCGTGGGTATCCTGCCCGCCGAGGTGTGGGGATGGGTCAAATATCCCATTTCCTCGAGATCAGCCATGATGTTCCGCAGCGTTGCGGAACTCACCCCGAAATCGAACCGTTTTACCAACACGGTGGAACCGATCGGGGACCCGCTCGCGATATAGCTGTCTATGACAGCCTGTAAAACCTTTTTATTTCTGTCATCTAAGTCCATACGGCCACACTGCCCCTGGATCAACCAAGGCGTGCCATGATTAGCACTCGCCAAGATAGAGTGCTAATAATTTAACATATGAGTCCATATGTGTCAAGGTGTTATTTTATAATGATTTATTGATACTTTTGTCCCATGTTTTTCTTATCATTTCAAGACAATAGTAGCCCGGTCAATGAAAAACATCCCATAAAAAAACCATCCCAAGGACAAGATCACGGGATGGCTAATCAAAACCCCGCCGCTTTCAACATGCGACAGGGAGGAGAAGAGCACAAACTTAAGCTGCTTTTTTGGCTTCTTCGATCAGCTTTTTTTCTTCCTTCTCTGTCTCAATCTCGACTTTCCGCGCCTTAGTAATTGTCGGAGCCGGGACAGCAATTTCAAGTATCCCGTTCGTGAATTTAGCTTTCAGGTTTTCTGTCTTGACGCCTTCGGGAAGCACAAAGTGCCGTTCAAAGTGACCATAGGAAATCTCTCGATAGAGATAGTTCTCTTCCTTGGCGCTCTTTTCAGCCTTTCGTTCCCCCTTAATAACCAGCTCCCTGTTGTCATTGATGCTGACATCGAGATCTTTCGGATCAATACCGGGAAGTTCAGCCTTGAAAATAAGCTGGCCGTCTTTGGTATAGCTTTCCACTGAAGGCATCCAGGGACCGGGCCGCTCGCCCGCAGCCTCGCCTCCAACGAATCGATCGAAAAGCCTGTCCATTTCATGCTGCATTGATCGCAGTTCATCAATCGGATCCCAGTGTTTCATCATCCTGAAGGGATCCCAACGAGTTAAGCTTTTCATAAAACTCCCTCCTTCCATTTTTCGCGGCCTCCACGCCGGATATCAATTCATCCGCTCTCACCTCTGTTTCTGGACATCGTTGGTGAGCCTGATACCCGGCTCAATGCTTCGGTGGAGGTCGTTACACTATGCACTCATGCTTTTTACAAATAGTCTCAAGACACCGATTTTATTTTCAATCGGTCCTTTCAACAACTAAAATATATCACTGTATTAGCACTCTGTCAACGCGAGTGCCAGCGTTTAATTTACTGATTTTTCTGATTTTTTTATGTAATACCAAGTTCACAATGGTAAAAAGAAGGTCACGACTGATAATTGGACGTCGGGACTGCTTTTGACTTGCAGCTGCTACTGCTGCAATGCGATTGTCCCGCTTCACGGCGCGGAATTCGAGGTTATCAAGCCGAAGAAGTTCTGCTTTTCTGCAGAGCCTGCAGTGTAGTAAAGCGCTGTTGTCTGCCCGGCCAGGCCTCCGTTGCCGAAGCCCAATCCATGAAGACCGGGGATCGTAATCAGCTCGTTTTTACTATCCTTAAGAAAACCGAGGAAAGAACCGGAAACAACATCAAACGCCGCTATCCGCCCACTTCCTGCATTGCCGATGAGCACGGCATTGCTGTATTTTCCAAACCCCCTGTCCGGCGCCTGGGCAATGCCCCAGGGCGCGTCAAGCCACGGGCCGTGTTCGAGCCGCAGGAGGAGGCCGCCTTTCGTGTCAAAGACATCGACCTATCCCCGGCCCTGACCTGGTGTATTGATAAGTCGAACTGGTACTAGGCTCACTAAGGTGATCCAGATCTCATTGTTGATGGCCTGCACGTTATACGGAGAGAACCCGTCGGGCAGGAAGGGGTCAGTAAAAGCTTTCTCTTGTAAAGGAAACGCACTGAAGGCCGGTCCGAAAGCGTCTACTCTTTTCTGGCCGAAGTTAGCAACGTAAAGAACGTATTGGCCATCAGTAAACGCAATAGTAGCTCCGGTATAAACCGCCTCCGGAGAGTTGTCCACGACCAGGACAGCCTCATAGCGGTCCTGCTCACTGCTCCATCCTGCTATGCTACCGTCGCGGGTCACGAAAATGAATCGGCTCGGCACACCATGGGCAAGCTCGAAATCTTCGGTGCCATTGTACACGAGGCCGGTCACTGCCGGATAATCGCCGACGCTGCCCGGCGTCTTCGGAATGACCACCACGAGCGGGGCAAAGCTGGGAAAAGACAGGCCTCCGTCGCTGTACAGAGTAGCTCTGCCTTCGCCTTCATCAGCCACCCACCAGGGACCTTCTGCGGGATCGTTCGCCATTCCCCAGGGATTGACAAGAGAAGAATCGGCGTTTTCAGCCGGCCCAAAGACAGAGGAGACGAGGTTCGTTGCTGTGTAGCGGTCCGCCGGCTCCTGGGCCTGTACCCGGGTCGGGCACAGGAAACAGAGGGTCGCGATTATTGCCATGAACAGGGCGAACACTGCTCCCTTATTGGTGGTGTTTTTTAATGTTCTTATGGAATCATACCTAATGCTCACAAAAAGCCCTTTCTCGCAAATGATCGGAAAACACTCTGTCTGATTATATGATACCTCCCTTTGAACCTGTCCACAGATCGTCGGATCTGATATCGCCTGGTCGCACAAATGATACAATCAATGGATCGCGCGGATTATTCCGTTCTCACGGACGGAACAGAGAGAAGGCGAACAAGCTCATGAAAGCCCGTCACCATGCCGCGCTGGAACTCCCAGCCGCATCGTGGCTCTTCAGCGCACGCAGCCAATCAAGATTTGCCGGAATGACATTGATACGCTTCGCTATAAAAAAAAGACCTTCCAAAGTGGAAGGTCTTTCGCTGTTACCTGCACCCTAATACTATGCCGCCTTCCTCATTGCGCGCACAGCAAAACGTTTTTCGAGCACTCCGAGTTTTTCCATGATGCCCGTGTATTCCAGCTCGTTCATCGGCAGCATGGCGGCGCCGAAGAAACCCTGTTTCCGCATATCCATGGCCTTGTCAGCAACATGGTCGCGCACCCTGTCCCAGAAGGGATGGTCAAAGGCATCTATGACCTCGGTTAATTTCCCCTCGCGAATGCAGAACGCGGCGCAACTCACGATCGGCGGGCCGTCGAAGTAGCTGATCGTGGTATTGAGCTTCACCGGCATGATCGGCATATTGTGCGAGCCTCGCATACACCCGGCCACGAAATGTCCGACAGCAAAGGGCTGCAGGACCTCGCCGGTTGCCGGGAAATCCATCTGGCTCCGGACAAGCATGACCGGATCGTCCTTGCCCGTGTACTTTCCCGCGATGTTGTGGAGCCGCGACGTTGCCACGGAAACCGCCTGCGTTCCCGCGGCCCGCGACCAGACGGACTCGACCACGTACCGCTCGGGGTCCCGGAGCAGCGTTGCAATGTCGTACATATCCTCAGGAGCATTCAGCTCAATGACCCGGTCGCCCTCGGTATAGTTCACGTCCATGATCACGAATTTGAAGCCTTTTGCCAGCTTTGGGGAGAGCATCAGCCCCGGCGTGTTCATGGCATCTGCGAAGGCGAGGTACAACGGAAAGTTGTACGCGCCCGGGTCTGTTTTGTCCGCTGCAAAAAACATAATGGGTTCGCCCGGACGTTCATCGAACTCCATTTCAGTGACCGCCGGCCCCATGCCGTGCACGTTGCCCGAGAAGGCGTCCTTCAAAAGGTCCTGCCCCGCGCCGTACAGACCTTGCTGCTTCGCGACCGCGGTCCCGGCCACAAAAGCGTCCCATGCAAGTTTATGGACCTGCTCGTTTCCATCGCCTTTGGTATGGGTCATCAGGATCGCAATATCGTCGCCGGTGTAGCTCACATAGCTGTCGATGAGGAAACCCTTCCCTTTTTCAGCAACGTGCTTTTTCACTGTTTCGAGCAGTCTTTGCGACGGCGCGATGTGTCCACCCACAGAACCGATATCAGCCTTGATAACGCTCACCGTGATCTTCATGGCGGCCTCCTTTTTTCCCGAGAGAGGTGAAGTTCATGCTTCAATCATAGCACAGCCGGGTCTAATGCTTGAGGCAGGAAATTGCAGTTTTGTAATGGATAAGAGGGCAAAATGAGGGATAGGCTTGGAGAGGAACACCGAGCCGCGGCATGTAGGTGACCGTTGCCGCTACCGCCCGAACGCCTGGCTCGGCAATTGCTTACTGCGTCACTTCAGGATTGAACACGCCCTTGAAAAGTGCAATAACTTCCGGGGAGACCTCCAACAACCTCGTCTTCTTGCTCTTCCAGTCCTTATCGCACCACTGACCTGTCTTCATGTAGTTCTCCGAACTGCTTCCGCTGGCGAGTATTTCTTGCCCGATGTAGGCGAACTCCTCCACTCCCTTTTCCGCCGACTGGTACCTTTCCCAATATCGCATATTCTTCCAGCTCTCATCCTGAGGCACATCACTTAACCTTCGATAATTGTACAAGTCATGCCAGAGAATATATTTCATCCTGTTGATCGCGAGTGTGTCAGGTCTTCTGTCTTTCGCGTCGGCAGAGACTATGCCGTTCGGAGACGGTATCCCGTACCGCGGGTCTCTATACCAGCGCGCAACCGCTTCGTAACACGAACGGCTGTCAATTCCCTGGTGGACCTGGAGTAGGTGCAAGTATTCGTGTATCAACAAATCCGTCTTGAAGCGAGGCATGAACACAGGGTCCTCCGGCTTCATTCCCCTCTGTTCATAAAGCGCCCGGTACTGCGATTGAAGCACGGTATTGTCCCAGTCCGGACTGACTCCAATGTAGCCTTTTGCTTGATAAGCCTTCGCGGTATTTGCCGAGGAATCCAAAATTATCGGCACTGATGCCAGAAAGGATCTCAGTGATGGGTCGAACACCTCAAACACACTCTTCAACACGCTGGCGTTGTTTTCTCGCGAGATTGGCACTGCTTCTCTATTGAGAGCCCATCTGGGCAAAAACGAGAAAATGGGAGTCTCAACAATCCACCGGCTAATTCCGGAGGGGCCAGGCCCAGCGATAAGGCGATTGTTCATGTAGAGGTTTGCAAGTGTCCCGCAGCCAAGAAGGAACAACACAACCAAGACTGCATTTCTTATCCCATGAGATTTAGTGGTCTTCATAACTATCCTTCCGACCATGACAATGCGCAGACATCACGATAATCTCATCACCCTTGAAGCAGCTTGTAATATTCCTCAATTGTACGAATGGATTCCATCGTGGACCGGAACAATATCCAGCTGAGGACAAGGATCCCGATGGTGAGCCCGATCTTCCATGCCCGCGTCGTTTGTGGATGCCACCAGATCAGGGGCAACGCCAGCGGCCCCACAGAGCAGATTGCCAGGACAATAAAGGATTTCCGGAAATACCATGGCAGCTTTTCTTCTGCAGCTCGCGGGCGGGCGGAGGCAGCCAGAAACTCACCGCAGTGCTTGCATTTTATCGCTTCGTCTTGAATGCTTTCAGCGCAGAAGGGACATTTTTTCATAATCATCTCTCTCGGCAGAACGAGTGCAACCCATCCTATTCAGAATAATTTTTTTTAAGCACCTGAAAAGAAAAGGGCCGGAGCATGTAATTGCCCCGGCCTCATTATATACTTTCTCTGCAACAAAACGCGAACTTAAATCGGGCTCAGGATCTTGTCGATCACTGTCCTTGCCACAACGAGCGGGTCGATAAACGCACTGTCCATGTCCCGTTCGAGGTCGCGCTTGTTCGACAGGAACGTAATGCGGTCCTGCATCCGGTTCCTGAGGAACTGGAGGTACTCGGGCTTCCGCGTGGGCTTGAACTTCTTGTCGTAGTCCGGCCCGAAGAGGTCGATGCCGTTGGCGGGGACCAGAAGGCCGGGAAAGGACTTCCACTCTCGCCACTCGATCTTGCCGCGAACCATCTGGGTCACGATTGAAAGCGACAGTTCTTTCGGGACCTTGACCTCCTCGCCCGGTAAGCCGAAGTGGCCCGTGTTCATGATATACGCCTCGGTGCCGAGCTTGAAGAGCTTCAGGAACTGGCGGCAATCCTCCATGAGCGAGTGCACGCGGAAGGGGTTGGCAAAAGGTTCGATTACCAGCTTGGCCAGTTCCTCCTTGGGAACGTTCTCCACACCCTTGGCCCGCAGCGTGCAAAGCGACGCGCCCATGGCCACGGCCAGGCCCACGTCGGAGACCTTCATGACCGGCGGGAGGGACTGGTCCTTCTGGAGCCAGATCAGCTGTCCCGGCCTGGCGCAGGAATCGGCGATGTTGAACATGTCGCGGGACTTGATGCACCGGCCGTTGTCATTCCTGATGTCCTGGCCCACGATCTCGCGCTTGCCGTTGCCCAGGTCAGTAACAGCCACATTCTGGGCGGAATAGAAATATTTGATGATAGGATCGCGGAACTCGACGGCATCGGTCTTGTCGAAAAGGCTCGGCTCCATGGCGATCGTAAGGTTCTCATCCAGCCCGATCAAAAACGCATCGTCGTGGATCACCGTCACCTTCTCGGTCTTTTTGAGCGTTCCGCCGTGATCGTGGCTGTTCGTCAGAGATGATTTTCCGGAACCTGACAGGCCGAACACGGCAATGGGCGGGTAATTGCCGATGGTCTTGATGCCGCCGTGGCAGGCCACCATGTTCTGACGCACGCCGATGGTCCAGGCCAGGGTCAAGGTCCCCTTCTTGCGCTCGCCGAAGTAACGGAGGCCCAGGATGGCGATGCAGTTTTCCTCCTCGTCGATGATCACGAGCCCGTTCGGGAACTCGGGGTCCGACCAGTCGGGGTCGGCGATGACGAGGATGTCCGGCTCATCGAGTTTCTTCGATTTCTTGTACGTCTCGCTCCAGGGCTTCATCCAGGGAGTGAAGTTGCATCCCCAGTCCAGCATGTTCTTTGCGTCGGTAGCAGGGCTCACGAGGTGGGCCTTGACCATGAAATCCTTGTGCATGCCGACGATCGCTTCAAGCCAGAAGCATTCCTTCTGCGTGAGCTTGTAAGTCACCTCTCCCAGGATGCGAAGGTACTTGTCCCGGTCCTTGCCCATTTCCCGGACCAGTCTGCGCGCCCGGGCCGTGCGGCCCACAATCCCGCCGTCGTTCGAGATGAGCACTTTCGCGTCCTTCGGCAAGCCGTACTGGGACGGTTTGTAAAAGGGATGGGACGTGGCCATCACCTCGGGTTGTTTGAGCGCATACTTGTAGAGCTCTCCCATGGTTGTTTTGTGCACGGAATTCGCGTAAAAAGCGCTTTCGATCATCGCCCTCCAGGGCGACCGGGGCAACCTGTTCACTGATGCCATTAGAAATCCTCCTGTGCGTGTAAAACCGACGTGGCCTGAGAATAAAGCACATTATGCCCGATTAGCAAAAAAAAGTAAAGTGCGCCGTCCGTTTGGATAAAAAAAGCCCCGTGTCCGACACGGGGCTTTGAACCGGTTCTGATGAACCGCGGTCGTGATCAGCGCTGGATGGTCGCCTTTTCCATGATCACGTCGTATTTATAGCCGGAGCCGAAATCCTTGTTCGTAAAGATCGTGCCTTTGGCCGTCACCACGTCGCCGACTGCGGGCGAGTCCAAAGTCGTCGCGATAAGGTCGTTCGTGCCTTTCGACGCATCGCCGGTCCCGTCCTGCAAGTGCACCCAGTTCTTGCCCATGATCCCCGAGGAAACCTTCACGACTTTGCCCTTGATAACCGCCGGCTTTTCGTTCAAAGAAGCCTTCTTTGCGTATACTTCGGCGACCGTATAAGCGTTCTTCCCAGCGGCTTTTTCCACGCTGATCTTTTCAGCTGAAGTCGCCGTTTGTTTCGGGGCTTTCTGGTGCCCAGGGGCGGCATTGTTCTCCCTCCCCTGCTGCGAGCTCACCGGCCCGTCAGCGAAATACACGCTCTCGAAGGTGCGGTTAAGCGTTTTGCTCTTGAAATTTTTCATCTCCAGGCCGAGCGAAAAGGTCATCTCTTGCCCGACCGTAACCGGCATCGTTGGAACGGCGAACCAGGTTTTCTTTCCCTTCGCTTCAACGCAAATGTAGGTATAGTTTCCTGCTTTCAGGGTCTCAGACACTTTGCCGGTAAGGGTTTGCGGGGCCTCGTCCTTCATACTCACGGTGCCCTGAGGCTTTCCCGTGGTTTTTTCCGCCGCGCCGAATGCAACAACAGCCATCAGTGCAACAGCGGCAATGCTTAAACATGCTACAGACGTATAAGACAATCGTTTCATTTCGTACTCCTTGTTATTAGTTTGATTCGGAACAAATAACGCCAATCGTGGGAAAACGCTGACGAAGTTTACTGCTTTTAGCGGAAATTAGCAAGCGCGTTTTTTAGAGTTAAAGCACCGTCAAACGCCGGACTGCCGGACAGAGAACAGAGTAGGAACGACTTACGCTCGTCTTTTCTCCGCCCTCTGTCTTCTGCTCGTCACAGCTTATACCCGATCTTTCTCAGGAAATCCTTGCGGTTCTTTTGGTCAACGGAAGTCTCAACGCCTTTGGGCGAGAAACCATCGATAACGCCGAGAATTCCTTTGCCTTGCTCCGTCGAAGCAACGAGGACCTCCAGCGGATTGGCCGTAGCGCAGAAAATCCTGCAGACCTCGGGGCAGTTCTTGATCTGATTCAGGACGTTGAGCGGAAAGGCATTCTTGAGAAAGATGCAGAATACATGTCCCGCACCGATTGATTGGAGCGACCGGACGCAGGCGGCGATCAGGCCGCTGTCGTTCCCTTCCGTACGGACCAGGCAGGGACCGGACGCCTCGGTAAAAGCGATGCCGAACTTCGCCTGCGGCACCGTCGTGACCATGATTTCGTAGAGATCCTCCGCGGTCTTGATGAAATGGGTCTGGCCGAGAATGACATTGCAGTCTTCAGGGATATCAATGCGGACTGTGCTTATTTCCATGCCTGCCTCCCGAACTACGTTCTGAATTTTCTTCCCAGTGCCGATGATGGCGGATGCACGGACGAGTCATACGAGAAAACCTTCCGCCAAAACACATTGTTGATTGTTTT
>JAJXTW010000053.1 GCA_021783455.1 Nitrospirota bacterium
GTTGCCGTCCCCGTCGACGCACATCAGCGTGAGGATGTTCTTCTGCTGGAGGTCCCGGGCGATCTCGAAGGCCTGGTCGTCGCTGTCAGCCGCGCCGATGATGCAAACGTAGCCGGGCATGGAGCCGTCCACCAGCTGCACGCCGAGGTTCCGGAGGATGGTGTCGGAGATGAACCCATTGTACGTGAGCCCGATCGAGTCATCCTTCACCGGTTCCTGGCCGTAGATGTACCGGACCGCCATGATCATTTCCTGGGCAAAGAGCGCGGCCATGCCGGCGTCCAGGGCCTCGCCCAGATAGGGTTTGTAGAGCTTGTCTTCCGGAGCCTCGGTGAGCAGCGGCTTCACGTGCTGCTCAAGCCCGGCCTTCATGTCTCCGAGAGTCCGGACCTCATAGCCCGTCATGGCAAAGAGCTGGGGCAGGAAATACCCGGTGTCCGGAAACTCGAACTTGAAATCCGCGCCCTTTTCGGAAATGGCCTTCTCGACGAGCGCCTCGGCCTGCTTGACATAGTAATGGGAGCCCAGAATGGCACCGGTGGCAATGACTTTCGACATCGTGTTACTCCTTTATAATGCTTATTAGCCACAGAGATCACAGAGGACTCAGAGAAAAACTTAAAAGACTTTAACTCTGTGCTCTCTGTGTGCTCTGTGGCAAATTTGTTTTTGAGCTACGCTCTCGCCTTCAGAAACGTCGGGAGCTGGTTCGCTTCGCGCGGCCCCACGGTGATCTTCCAGCCCGGCAGCTTCTCCTCCAGGGCGCCGGAAAGAACGGCGACGTACCCGGGGATGATAAGCTCTTTGTGGCTGACATTCTTCTCCGCGCCGCTCTCGGTGATGAACTGCGCGATCTTGCTCGCCGTGAACTTGCCCGCGGCCCACGCCGTCAGGACAGACAACCCTTCGTTGTCCATAACCGCAAGCCACGATGGCACCTTGCTGTTTTCGACCTCCCCGCGCACGATAAAGTAGGAGAGCGAGAAGTTCGTGGTAATGAGGAGCGGCGAATTGTCCTTTGCATCGCCTACCTTGTAAACGTTCTGCGCAACCTGCATCGGCACCTGCGGATCGGTGTAGATGTTCTGCCGGAGCGAAAGGAGCGCCAGCATCTTCCACTTCTCTACGCTGCTCAGGACAATGATGGAGGCATACTTCATCGTGCCGATGGCTGCCGTGACAGCCTCGGAAACACTGTCGTCGCGGGTCGCGAAAGTGATGATCGGATAGCCGAGGGGTTTGAAGTTCTTTTTGATGGCTGCGCGGCGCATGATGGTAAAGTGCTCGATCATGTCCTTTGCCTTGCGCGCGCCGGAATCGAGGACCAGGTCCTCCACGCCGAGGGCCTTTACCTTCTCGGAAAGCGCCGTGAGAGCATCGAGACCGTCTGCAAAGACGGCCAGGGAGGCCTTCTTCTCTTTTGCGATCTTTGCCATGGCTTCGGCGTTCTCGGCGGTCGCCGCATAAATGAGCGGCTTTTTGTCCGCACAGAGCGCGATCCCAGCCTCGATCGTCGCGGGGTTCTTGCTCACCAGGATGAGCGGCACGCCCGGCACGCCGTCCACCACCTGTTTTACGACAGCAGCGAACTTGGCGGCATCGCCTCCCTCATCGGTTACAGCGATGGCATCGACGCGGAGCTTCTGGCCCACGCGGTCGATCTCGGAGGTCTTGACCGCCTCGATCTTTTTGGCCGCAACGTCGCCGGCCTCGGAGGCTTTGATCGCGACAGCGAACACGTTCGGATTGAAGAATTTCTTTTCATGGCGGAACATGCAGATTTCGCCGCCCACCTTCACGGCCTTGTCGCCCGTACCGAGGGTGATGTCGCGGATCGGCGGCGCGGCGGACTCGCCCAGGATCTTCTTCGCGTCGTCTGACGCATCGGGACAGGCATCGAGGCTCGCCTGTTTTGCTGCAAGCTTCATTGCAAAGGCAAGGCAGGTCGGATGACCGCACTTCTTGCAATTGGTCTTCGGCAGATGCTTGAATATTTCAACTCCTGAGAGTGCCATTTTTTACTCCTTTGGATTCCAAAATGTATGAATCGAGAATCGGTGTAAGGAGCGCTTTGCTCTCGCCGCTTCCCCGTTTCTCCGTTTCGTCGTTAAAGGTTCTTGCTATCCCATCAGTTCGGAGATGACTTCCTTTGCCTTTGCCGCAGCGCCGGGATGCCGCATGATCAGCATATCCGCGCCGGCCGTTATCATGGCAGAGGCGGTCACCGACTCCCATGCCAGGGCACGATCTTCGAGGCCGCCCCATTCCGGCATTTCAGCGTCAGACGCCATGGTCTCCTTGACCTTCCAGACGTTCGCGCCGATATCGCAGACGATCGGGGTCTGCATCATGGGGTCGTTCTGCAGGAGCGCCGCCAGGCGGATGCGCTCCATAACGCTATAGGTATATTCGAGTCCGTACCCCAGGGCCGACGACATCGGATCCATGATGATCCGCTCTTTGTCGAAGCCCATCTGGGTCAGGAGGATGTTCAACTGCTTGGCCAGGTTCACGTCGAGCTGGCTCATGGCGATCAGCTTGTGGTCATTCGCCATGGCAGCGGCTGCCACGGTTTTGTAGTTTTCTTCAACGGCTTTGCCGATGGCGCAGTTCTTGCCGCGCGTTGCCGCTGCCGCGGCCTGGAGCACCTGCGTGTCCTTTTCAGCGTGCCCGCTGCCCAGGATCATGAGCGGGATATCGATCGCGGCCGCGACTTCAGCCGCTATTTTGGCGGCCTCTTCGGGGCTCTTGTTTTTCTGGTCCGGATGGGTGCCCATGAGTCTCAAGGCCACCATATCGGCGCCGCTCTGCTGGCAGAATTTGGCCCACTGAACGGGATTGGATCCTGCGCTGCCGATGGCTTTCCTCAAGGTTTCCGGCCAGTCGTCGGGTGCGATATCCATCACTTCAAGGGCGACTGCCGGTTTATTCGGAAACGTGCCCTCAAACCCCAGAAAGGGAAGGGCCGATGCGCCGCCGATGGTCACGGCCTTCGCGCCGCTGCCGAGCTGTACGTTATAAATTTTGCCGCTGTAAGTTTCTTTCGGTATTACGAGTGCCATCAAAGCCTCCTCGAAAAAATAGTGCCAAATATATTAACAGAATTGCCCTATTGGAACAAGAGCTAATTTGGAACGGGGACAACCGCGTTGTCGGTCTATCCGTCGATCCTGCGTGCTTACTTCCTTAGGCTTACATGTCCAGATACGAATGGGCGTACATTTTTTTGCCCATGATGACCTCGACGGTCTTGACCGTGTCCATCATGTCCTTATCGAGCGGATCGATGATCGCCGCCGACAACCCCTCGTAGATGAGCATCGTAAGGAAGTTCCTGTTGATGATCGGCCGAACATGCTTCGGTGCACCGTTCGAGATATTCGAAAGACCGACCACGGTCTGCATCGGCGGATCGTTCAGTTGCTGGAACATCTTGACCGCCCTGATCGCCTGAAGCCCCTGGTCCTGCATGGTGCAGAGCTGGAGAATGAGCGGGTCGAGGAAGAGATTCTCCATGGGCACGCCGTTCTCCATGGCGCGGGCCATGATCTCCGCCGCGATGCCGCAGCGGTCCTCGGCATCGGCGGGAATGCTGCCCTTGCCCAGGGTCAGCGCGATGATCTTCGCGTTGTACTTGCCGGCCAGCTCCATCATGGGAAAACGCTCAGGCTCGTTGGACGTGGAGTTGATGATCGGCACTCCCCACTTGTTGTTGTGCGCCTTAAGCCCTGCTTCCATGGCCTTGATGTTCGTCGTGTCGAGGCAGAGCGGCTTTTCCACTACTTCCTGCAGGACTTTGACCGCCCAGTCCATAAGCTCGGGACCATTCTCCTCGGCCGGTCCGATGGAAATATCGATAAAGTGCGCGCCTGCCTTGTCCTGCGCCACGGCGAGTTCCTGCAGCGGCTTGGGGTCCTTTTTGCCGAGGGCCTCACGCACCTTTTTTGCGATAACGCTGATCTTCTCTCCGATAACTATCATATTAAGAAACATCTCCTTTCGAACTGAATCAAAACTCAAAATCAACTGGATAATGAACGCGAATTAAAACGAATTAGTCCGCTACCATCTTCAGAAGTATGTCAGCAGTATCCTGGGTAATTGCATCTCCGTCCCTTGCCACCGAAATTGTCTGCCTGGCTAAACCTTTGTAAAGACTCGCCAGCTCCGGTGCTTTCTTCTGCATGGCATCTAAATGATCCCGCACGGTTTGTGTATCGCCGCGCATGATCGGGCCGGTAAGTGCACCCGGAATGCCAAGGGTCTCTATGTTGTGAAGCGTCCCTTTAATAAGCGGGAGGACCGCCCTGAGCGCTTCCTCTTTGTCCGCACCCAGCGCCTCATAGAACTTCAGGCCGTAATCCACCAGAGCAACGAAATAATTCGAAACTGCCACTGCGCCCGCGTGGTACAGCGCCGCAGAATCTTTCCCGGACTTCCACTTCGGCATCACGAGTTCGACGCCGTTGAGAGCTTTTACGACATCCTTGGCCGTTTGAAGCGCTTCGGGATCCGCCTCAATTCTAAAGTACGAGCCGGGCAACGTCTTTATCCCCTGCTCTCTGCTCGCCAGCGACTGGAGCGGGTGAAGCACTGCCCGATATCCGCCGGCGGTTTGGGCTGCATCGAGAAGGTCGAGCGAATGAGCGCCCGACATATGTATCACCACGGTCCCGGGCTTGAAGGCCCCTGCTGCCGAGATCTTTTCGCAGACCTCTTTAATGGTCCTGTCGGGAGTGGTTATGAAAACAAGTTCTGCTTGGCTAGCCGCCCGAGCCGCGTCCGTTGTCGCCTCGCAGCTGCCGATGAACTCAGCGGCCTTTTTGGCGGACTCTTCAGTGCGCGACGCAATCGCGTCAACGGCATATCCCGCCCGGCTGAGCAGGAAGCCCACGGCACTGCCGACGCGACCTGCGCCGATGATGGCGACGGTTTTCGTGGTCATCGATTAGGGGATCAATTTATCCAGCACGGCATAAAAGCTCGTGAGCGCCTTCGAATCACACGGAAGCTGGATAAGCGGTTTGCCGTTCAGATCATATTCAAAGATCAGATCGTCTGCGGGTACAAACCCCGCAAACTCCACACCCTGCTGCTCGATTGCCCGCAGAAGCGATTTATCCCCGGCCGTGCCGTCCTGCACCCGGTTCACGATTAATGCGACGCGTTTGACGTTCAGCTTCAGTTCTTTTACGAGGTCGCCGATCCGGCCGGCAGTCATCACGCCGCGCACCGAAGAATCGCTTATGATAAGGAGAAGGTCCGTGTCCTGCGTAGTGCGCCGGGACAGGTGCTCAAGTCCGGCCTCATTGTCCATGACCGTGTAGGGATAGGTGTCGGCCAGCTTGTCCATGTACTTGCGGATGATGTTGTTTGCAGCGCAGTAACAGCCCGCGCCCTCGGGCCTGCCCATCACTAAAAGGTCGAAGCCTTTCTCTTCGATCAGCGCCTGCTGGATCTGGTAATCGAAGAGCTGCTCCATGCTCATGCCGCCCGGCCGCGGAGCGGTGGACTTGACGGCTTCGAGGGAAGTCTCCCGCAGCCTGCCGACCGTGGCGTGAACCTTCACGCCGAGCACGTCGTGTAGGTTTGCATTGGCGTCCGCATCGACAGCCAATACGGCTCCGTGTTTTTTCTCTGTCAAATATCGAATGGTAAGGCCGCAGAGGCTGGTCTTGCCCGTGCCGCCCTTGCCTGCAACTGCTATCGTGAAACCCATGGTACCTCAACTACGGGGAACAGGGTTCAGGGTCCGGGAGGCCAGTCATTTCTCACTGGACCCTGGCCCCTGCCTACTGGACCCTAAGCTTTCTTCACTCCGAACTTCTTCCTGACTTCTTCGATCTTGCCGCAGGTCATCTTGCCCTCGGGGCAGGGGTTATAGAGACAGCCGGGGCCGGACTTGGCGAAGATCGTTGGTGCGACCCTCTTTACATGCGCAAGCATGCGGTCGGCCATTTCCCGGATCTCCCACTGCGCCCGATTGCAGCATCGCACGCGAAAGAAATGCAGAAGCTCCCGTGCGTTCATGGTGACGACTATTTTTGTCTCCGCCGCGTTCGGCAGCAGGTAGCGCGCATCCTGCTGGCCCGCTTCGCCTTTATATCCCAGTTCTTCGAGCCGTTTCAGGACCCTGGTATAATTCTCCTGGGCCTCGGCCATGCATTTCTCGAACTCTTTCACCAGCGCCGGGTCCTGCTTGATGCTCGGCGGGATCACGTAGTCGAACTGCTCTTCCTTAACGTACCGTTGACTTTGCTGTGAGTATGACGCCACGCGGTGGCGGACCAGTTGATGAGAGCAGGCCCGGGAAATTCCCTCGATGCCGAAGGAGAACGATACATGTTCGACCGGAGAGAGGTGCCCGATGGAAGCCAGTTTCTCCACGAATGCTGCCTGGTCCTTGGCCTCGATCTTCTGCTTTAGTTCATCCACGCCCGATGCACTGTAGCAAAGCTTTGCAGCCATTGCCACGACCTCTTCGGGTTCCGGCGTGTGCCGGAGAAGAACCACGTTCAATGCTGCTTCAGGCATGCCATCCCCTCCTCTCGAAATCTGCCCTCGGCACCCCTGAAAGCGAGAAAAGGGGAAAAAACGGATGACAAGGGAAGAACATTATATCCAGCAGGCGTCTATTGAGTCAAGAAAAATGAAATAGTGGGGAACAATATTTTTTAATTAACGTATAAATTTCATTGATGAAAAGAGTCTTCGCTACAAAAAGTAGCCGCTGGTTTGCTACCAAACACCACTCTTTCTGATCATGGAAACTTACTTAAAACTATGCTCTTCAGACGGGAATTTGCCGCTTTCTACTTCCTGTTTATACTCTTTTACCGCTTTAAGCGCCTGGTCCTTAAGGTTTGCATACTTTTTTACGAACTTGGGGGTAAACCGGTCAAAGAGCCCAAGCACGTCGTGAATCACGAGTACTTGGCCATCGCAATCCGGTCCTGCACCGATCCCGATGGTCGGGATATGGAGCGCCTTATGGATCTCAGCGCCAAGCGAAGTCGGAATACCCTCAAGAACCACGGAAAAGGCCCCGGCATCCTGGACTGCCCGGGCATCGGCAAGGATCTTCTCCCGCGCCGCATCGTTCTTGCCCTGAACCTTGAACCCTCCCATCATATGCACATACTGCGGGGTCAATCCGATATGGGCCACAACCGGGATACCGGCGTTAACGATCGCCCGGATGGCCTCGGCCATCTGGCTTCCGCCTTCGAGCTTCACCGCCTCGGCACCCGCTTCTTTCAGGAACCTGCCGGCATTTCGTACAGCGTCGGATGCGCTTGTCTGGTACGAAAGAAAGGGCATATCGCCCACGACCATCGAGGATTGTGTAGCACGAGAAACCATTTTCGTATGATAGATCATCTCGTCCATCGTGACCGGAAGAGTGCTCGACACGCCCTGCACGACCATGCCAAGCGAGTCCCCCACAAGGATCATGTCAATCCCTGCCTGGTCCACGATCTGGGCTGTTGGATAATCGTAGGCCGTGAGCATGGTGATCTTTTTGCCTTCGGCTTTCTTCTTATATATGTCGAGGACGGTGATCTTGGGCATAATATAACCTCATGCAAACTTTCTGCATAGCGCATGGCGCAAAGCGAAATGGAAATCCCCAGCTCTCTGCCCTATGCTCCATGCCTCGTGTTCCAACCTCACACCTGCGGCCGCGGGTACAATCCTGCTGCCTTGACAATACCTTCGATGGCGCTCTCCCACTCGATTGCCTGAATGTGCACGCCCTTGACCCCGGGTGTTTCCAGGGCCTGGTGGATAAGCTCGATCGTGATCTTGATGCCTTCCTGCTCCTGGAGCTCTTTGGCCTTCTTCTTATCGTCGCCGGCGGCTTCTTTTGCCTTGTTCATCCGGTCGATGAGGGCTTTCGGAACAGACACGCCGGCTACCGAGGAATCCATGTACTTCAGCATCATGGCGCTCTTCGGCACGATGATCCCTGCCAATATCGCCGTCTTCTCATGAAGGCCCATGTTCCGGATCTTCGCCATGTGCGCGCGTAAACCTTCCATATCGTAAATGCCCTGGGTCTGGATGAAGTCGGCCCCGGCATTCACTTTTTTCATGAGATTGATCGGCCTGAAATCGATAGGATCGGCCATGGGCGTCCAGGAAGCGCCGATGAAGAACTTGGGCGCTACTTCGATCGGGTCGCCGCCGTCCTGCTTGCTCTCGTCGCGCATCTTCTTTAAGATGCCGACGAGCTGGCAGGTATCAACGTCGTACACGTTTTTTGCGCCGGGATGGCCCTTGAGCCTGCCTGCTGCGCTGAATTTCTGATGATCTCCGGCAAGGCAGAGACAGTTCTTGAGGCCGAGCGCTGCGGCGCCCAAAAGGTCGGCCTGCATGGCGATACGGTTACGGTCGCGGCAGGTCATCTGCATGACCGGCTCAAGGCCCTGCTGAAATGCAATGGCTGCAGCGGCGATGCTCGAGATCCGGACAACCGCGGTCTGGCAATCGGTAATGTTCGCAGCGTCACAAAAACCCTTGAGCTGCTGCGCTTTCTTT
Organism: Nitrospirota bacterium; assembly: GCA_021783455.1. Classification (GTDB taxonomy): domain Bacteria; phylum Nitrospirota; class UBA9217; order UBA9217; family UBA9217; genus JAJYKN01. Next base: position 8,542 of record JAJXTW010000053.1, read on the forward strand.
ACGACTTCATGGGGATCGGCGCTCATGGGAGGTCCGAGCTCTGCCGTGACTGCGGGATTACCGCTCGCGAGTACTTTTTCGAGTGTGCTTCCGCTCTTCATTATCTCTTCCCTCCCGCCGTCTCAGTCTTCGCCGCTTCCTTTTCCTCGAACTCCCGGATGTGCTCCATGGATATTCGGCGCGGTCCGCCGTCACGCGCTGTGGACCAGTTGCGCGGAGGTATGATTGCTGATAGTTTATCGAGCGTGCCGAGCTTGGTCATGCGTTCCACAATGAGGTACCAGGCGCAATCGACATCCTTGCTGATCTCGCACTTGCCCTTGTTCGTGCCGCCGCAGGGCCCGTTCATCAGCGTCTTGGCGCAGCGCGCAACCGGACAGATGCCGCCGGTCATGTGAACGATGCAGTCTCCGCAGCCGGCACAGAGCTCTTTGAACACGCCGGGCGCTTCGACAGCGCCGTAGAAAGAAGTATTGATGCCCGGATACACGGGAACCGTCCCGGTCCGGTCGGACAGGAAGTTCACTCCCACGCCGCAGGCTGTCGAGAGTACGAGGTCGTATTTTTTCACTTCGTCAATGACCGGTTCGAAGTACTCCGGCTCGCAGTGGCGCATCACTCCCAGGTGATTCACCGTCATCTGCTTGCCTTCCTGCGACGCCTTCATCCTGATGAGCGCCGCGATGGTCTCGGCCTCTTTCTCGCCGCCGGCGTGGCATATGGCCACGCAGGTGTTGCAACCGAACACGAGGACCTTCTTGAAGTCCTTCACCATGTTCCATATTTCTTCGATTGGTTTTTGCGATCCTACGATCATGTTCAATGCTCCTTTATATCGAACTTATTCGCGCCATTGATTATTTGCGGGCGCGCAACCCTAGTTTTTTGACTCGCTCGGAAAAATCAGCGCAGATTGCGCTATAGGGATTGCCGCCATTGTCCGATGTCGCGGAAAGAATTTCGAGGCGATTGGACTCGATCTTCAGCATCCCCAGCAAATCCTGGACCCGCTTTACCCGCGCATTCACCCGGGGCTCGATGTCCCGGTACTTGCAGGTCCCGCTGCCACATCGAATGATCGCCACGCCGTCAGCGCCGGACTCGAATGCTTTCAGCATATCAAGGATGTCGATACGGCTGGTGCAGTGAACCGGAATGGCCTTCACATTATTCGGCACACCGATGACCTTTGCATGGTGAGTGCACATGAGCGCCGCAATGACCGGTTCTTGTCGGTCAGCGTCGACCTTGCCGATGATGGTCGGAAGCGTGTTCCTGATCTCGCGCACGTCGTAGCTCACCATGCTGATGGCCTGGGCCGGACATTCAGGCGCGCAAAGACCGCAGGCCTGGCAATACTCGGGCCTGATCTCGGATACCGACGTAACCACGGGAGCGCCGTACGGACAGACACGCATACACGTGAGACAGGCCATGCACTTCTTCTGGTCCACAACAGCCCCGCCGCCGCAGCCGCGGCACCTGCCTGCTTCCTCAAGCGCCTCGGCCTCGCTGTAGCCCATCTCGAAGTGGTCCATGGTCTTCACCCGGACCTCGGGAGCGAGATGTTTGATCTTCATGCGAGGCTGCTTGCTGATCTTTTCAACAACTTCCGAGGGCATCTGCGCGATCTTTTCCTTCTCTTGCGCAGGAAGCCTGCCCTCGATGGTCTCGCCTTGAATATAGAGATGCATTGCCAGGGCGGCCCGCCGTCCGTTCGCAACAGCAGCGATCGCCGAGCCGGGGCCGGTCACAACCTCGCCTGCGACAAAGACGTTCTTGGCGCTGCTCATCTGGGTCGCCGGGTTCCACTCAACGCGTCCGCGCTCGTCAACTTTAACTGGACTGTCTTTAAGGAACGCCAGGTTCGACATCTGGCCGATCGTAATAATAATCGTCTCGGCCTTGAGAACCGTGGTCGTATTCGTATCAAAGGTCGGGGCAAAGCGCTTGTTCGCGTCGAAGACGGAAAGGACCTTGGTCACTTCGAGGCCCACCACCTTACCGTTCTCGCGCACGACCGCCTTGGGCCCCCAGCGGTAATTGATCTTGATCGCCTCTTCAACAGCCTCGTCCACTTCCCATTTCCAGGCCGGTATCTCCTGCTCGTTCTCGAGACAGACCATCTCGACCTTCTCGACGCCGAGCCTGCGCGCCGAACGCGCCACGTCCATGGCAACGTTGCCGCCGCCGATCACGAGCACGCTCTTGCCAAGATCGGGCTTCCTGCCGAAGGCAACGTCTTCGAGATAAGGGATCGCGAGCAGTACACCGGGGCCGTCCACACCCGGGATATTAAGCGACCGGCTCTGCGAAAGGCCGATGGCCACGAGCACGGCATCGTGCTTCTTTGCGAGATCGTCAAGCTTGGCATCTCTGCCGATTTCAAAGTTCGTCTTTACTTCGACGCCCTTGCTGATCACATCGTCGATGTCTTCTTTCAATACTTCTCTCGGCAGACGGTAGGGAGGGATCGCTGCGGCCAGCATGCCGCCGAGGACCGGATGCTTCTCATAGAGGGTCACGCTATAGCCGAGATCGGCGAGGTCCCGCGCCGCGGTCAGGCCTGAAGGACCGGAGCCGATAATGCCGACGCTCTTGCCCTTCGTTTTCTTAACGAGCTTACGCTTGGCGCGGCGGTAGTCTTTGGATTTCTCGATGGCGAAGCGCTTCAAATGCCGGACTGCCAGGGGCTCGTCAACGCCGCAGCGCCTGCAGGACTGCTCGCAGGGATGGTGACAGATCATGGAGCAGACCGACGCGATGGGGTTCACCGACGTGATGACCTCAAAGGCCTCGGTGTATTTGCCCTGGGCGATCAGGCCCACATAGGCCTCCACATCGGTATGCGCCGGGCATGCCGCGCGGCAGGGTGAATAGGGTCTCGTTTCCTTGAGCTCAGCCCCGTAAGCGCGGTAGGGTTCAGCAGTACAGGTATCCTCTGGTGCCATAAATCTCTCCTGCGTGGATTAGTTGAACTTTATATTATCGAACTTTGGATGGAAAATTGAAATAAAAATTGTTTGTTAATCGAGCCTGAAACTCTTTGACGTGGTACTTTCGGGCTTGTCCGCTATTCCCGCTTCGTCAGCAGCTCAAGCATTTCCATGCGCGTGGATTCCTTGCTGCGGAAACTGCCCCGCACTGCGGAGGTGACGACGCGAGCGCCCGGTTTTTTCACGCCGCGCATACTCATGCAGAGATGCTCGGCGTCGATGACCACCATGGCGCCCTTGGGCTTCAGCCGCTGCACGATCAGGTCTATGAACTGGGCCGTAAGCCGTTCCTGCACCTGCGGCCGCTTCGCGAACACTTCAAGGGCCTTTGCCAGGCTGCTGATGCCCACGATCTTTCCCGCGCCCGGAATGTAAGCGATATGCGCCTTGCCGAAAAACGGAAGGAGATGATGTTCGCACACGGAATAGAACGGAAGGTCGCGGATCATCACCATCTCATCGTGGCTTTCCCCTGCCATGGGCGTCAGGAGCTTCTGCGTGTCCATCGAGATGCCGGAGAAGATCTCGCCGTACATCTCGGCCACTCGCGACGGCGTGGTCATGAGGCCCGGTCGATCGGGATCTTCCCCGATGCCCTCGATGATCATGCGAACGCCTTTTTCGATTTTTTTAATGTCCATAAAAATAATCCGCAAAGGGCATGGCGCATGGGGGAAACCATAATCCCTTGTTCTTTGTGCTCAACTCCATGCCCTATGCTCCATGCTCTATGCGCTTTTCCCCTGCGCGGTTATGATTCTCTTCTCCGTCACGATCATCGATACGGGCACATCATGGCGGTCAGCGGGAACCTGGGGAACAATCTGCGCCTCGAAGGCCAGCGCAATGGTCGTTTTTCTGAACGCAGGGAGAAGCTTGTCGTAGAACCCGGCGCCATACCCCACCCGGTTGCCGCTCTCGTCAAAAGCAGCGCCCGGCATGATCACCAGGTCGATGTCGCCAAGCTGTGCAGGCGTTGCAACTGCCGGTTCCGGTATTCCCCACGCGCCAGGGGTGACATCCCGGTCAAAATCATGGATCTCGTACAACGCGAGTTCTTTCCCGCAAACTTTTGGAAGGATGACCCGTTTGCCGGAGGCCAATGCCCGTCGGATCATTGGCCCGGTTTCCACTTCGCTCCGGAAGGAGGCGAAAAACATCACAACGTGAGCTGCCTTGAATTCCGGAAGAAAAAAAAGCCGCTCTTCGATATCCCGGCTTTTCGCTGTTCGCTGCTCCGGCAACAGGCCATCTCGCCCAGCCAGGGCTTGTTTTCTAAGAGTCTTTTTCAATGGGTAACCACGGATGAGCACGGATTAGGATTAGCGCAGATTGAAAAACGATTCATAATTCTTCCCCGTGTCCATCTGTGTTTATCTGCGATTTCAAATCTTACTGCTTCATCAACTGGTCCAGTGCGGTTTTGATGACCTTAGCTTCTTCCACGGCGCGCGGCGACGCATCGTAAGGCGACAGGCCGTCCAGGTCTGCCTTGACCGTATCGTCGGCATAACTCATAAACCCGAGGACCTGCATGCCCGCCAGGTGTTTCGAGATGAACTCCTTGTCCGATTCCTGCTTGATCTTGTTGCCGACGACGAAAACTGCCTTGATGCCGAGGCCCTTTGCAAGGTTCTCCACGTGTCGAGCGGTCTGCAGACTCCGCTGGCCCGGCTCAACCACCACGATAAACGCATTCACGCCGCTCGCCGTGCCGCGGGTCAGGTGTTCTATTCCGGCCTCCATGTCGAGAATGACCACCTCGTCCCGGCGCAGAATAAGGTGGCTCACCAGGCGCCGCAGGAGCACATGCTCCGGGCAGTAGCAGCCGGCTGCGGCTTCCTTCGATTTTCCCATGACGAGAAGCCGGACACCCTCATGCTGGATGCCGTAGGCCTCAGGGATATCGTCCACCTTGGGATTGATGCTGAACATGCCGCCGGGAGCGCCGGGACGGGACCCTGTCCGTTCCTCGATCATATCCGACTGTTCAGCAAGAGGCAAGGCCCGTGCCGCCGCCTCGGGAGAAATGCCGAGCGCCGACGCCAGATTCGCATCAGGATCAGCGTCCACGGCAAGGACCTTTTTGCCCTCAGCTGCATAGAGCCGCGCCAAAAGGCCGGCCAGTGTTGTTTTTCCTACGCCGCCCTTGCCGGTAATAGCGATTTTCAAGCCCATCTCCTGCAAAAATGATGAAATAAAATAACATCTATGTAGCGAAAGTGTCAAGGTTTTTTTGACGCGAACGGAAGGCTACGAATGGTAACGTTTTGTTTTTTGTCGACTTATGTACTCTTCTCGGCGCAAAGCAGCGCGCAATAGCGACTGGTCTTAGATGAAAGATGAAGGCTGATATGCGGGGAAAAAATGACCTAGGTGATCATTTTTTCAATTTGCTTCCTCTGCGGGCTGGGAAGAGCAAAGGCGGGAAGAAGCGCGAAAAAACAGGCAGTCGGACAGGACG
>JAJXTW010000288.1 GCA_021783455.1 Nitrospirota bacterium
AGGATCAGCCCTGTGCCAGCAGGGCCTGGTTCGTCTCCGGGTTGTCATGGGGCATGAACACGATGAGCGGCACCTGTTTGACCGCGGGATCGCTCCTCAAGAGGGATATCGCAGGTTTCAAGCCGGCGTCCTCGAAATCGCCACAGTCCAAGAGGATCAGGGAAAACGATGCGCCGTGGGCGAGCCGGGCCCCTTCCTCCGGGGTTTTCGCGAGAACGGGGGAATACCAAATGCGGTTGAGCAGAACGCCTAAGTACATCTGCCCGGCAGCCGTTCGACAGATTATGAGAACCTGTTTTTTCGCCGACATCGATTTCCTCCCTTGAGGATTTTCCTCATTAAAGCATGGCGAGCCTCTCTTGTCAACCGTTCAGTTCGCCCAGTTCCGCCAGCAGGTGGATCATGCTCCGGCACCCTTTTTCCCAGTCCGAGATCAAGAGACTTTCATTCTCCGAGTGCGCCGCCGTAAAGGGGTCGCCGACACCCAGGAGCAGGGCGGGCGCGTTGCCGAGCGCTTCGGTTATCGTCTGCACGAAAGGGATTGAACCGCCCGCGCCGGCAACCACGGGCCTCTTGCCGTATCCTTTTTCGAGCGCCTTCAGCGCGGCCTCAAAAACCGACCCCGTGGTGTCCGTTTTCCACCATGTCGAGGGGGCCTCCGGCTGAATAGTCACCTGCACTCCCCACGGTGCCTGCTTCAATAAATGTTTTTTGAGCAGATCCAGCGTTACGTTCGGGTCCATGTCCGGCACGATGCGGATGCCGATGCGCGCCCATGCCACGTCGTTGATGATGTTTGCGGCCTGTTTCCGGCTGCTCGCTTCAATCGCGTTCACGGCGATTGACGGACGGTACCACATCTTTTCGTAAACAGAACCCTTTCCTCCGATGATCTGCGTTGTGTCCAGGAGCTTTGCTTGTTTCCGGTAGAGACTTTCCTGGAAGGGCAGGGCGTCCAGGTGCGCCCGTTCCTCGCGGGACAACATCCGCACCTTGTCTACGAGCCCCAGGATCGCCGGCTGGCCGGTCTCGTCCACGAGGCTCGCTATCATCCTGGAGAGCGCGATGACGGGGTCGGGCAGCGGTCCGCCCCAGGTGCCCGAATGTACGCTCGAAGAGAGCGAGCGAACTTCTACGGTCACGGTCACGATGCCCCGAAGCGATGCAGTCAGCGCAGGAACGCCGCTGTCGAAATTCTCGCTGTCGGCGATCACGACGGCATCGGCGGAAAAGAGCTCGCGGTGCAATTGAAGCAGCGTGCCGAGGTTTGCAGATCCGACTTCTTCCTCGCCTTCGATCAGGCACTTCACGTTCACCGGCAGAGCATTGCCCGTCTGAAGGTACGAACGCAGTGCTGCGGCATACATCGCAACGCCGCCCTTATCATCGGCGGAGCCGCGGCCGTAGAGCCTGCCGTTTCTCTCCGTTGGATCGAAGGGGGGCGTGATCCAGAGCTCCTCGCGGCCCACAGGCTGAACATCATGATGGGCGTACAGCAACAGGGTGGGTTTTCCCGGCTCATTGTTCCATTGACCGAATACCGACGGATGCCCGATGCCGGTTTCGAGGACGCGCACGTCCTTGAGGCCGCAGGTTTTCAGGAGTGAGGCCACTGCACCGGCGCAGTGCCTGACCGGGGCCGGGTCGAATCCGGGAAAACTGATGCTCGGAATGCGGATAAGGTCTTTCAGGTCGTCCAGATAAACGCTTTTGTGGTCGTTAAAGTGTTGCAGCGCAAGATCCAGTTTTTTGCCGTTCATGTTGTCCTCCGTGAAGATCAGGGAAAAAACGACTCTTGCTCAAAGGTCCGCGCCGTGTTTAACCCTCCACCAGGCGATGCCCCAGTAGTCGTTGAACGTCGTCTTGAGCGCCGCTACATCGGGCAACTTCGCGGGAAGCGGTTTTCCGGGCAAAGGATGAATGGTATCGGTATCCAGGTCGGCGATGAAATCAGGTCCGATCACCTTGTGATATCCCACGGCAAGGGGCTGCGGCGCTGTTCCGATCAGGTTTCTTCCCACGGAATGATAGACAAATCCCTTCGGCGCCGCCAGCTCGATGAGCGTCGGGGCAATATCGATATGAGTGCCGATGGTATGGGGAGAAATCGACAGCCCTTTCAGCACGTCTTTTCCGTACAGGACAAAAGGCACTGCAGACTGTTCAAAGAACGTCGGATGGGCGTTCGGGAACCTCCTGCTGAAATGGTCGCCGGTTATAGCGAACAGCGCACGGGGCAGCTTCGCCTCCGCCTTTCGCACGAAAACGCCGAGGGTGTGATCGGAGTACCACCGGTACCCCAGTTTTCTCAGGCTAAGATGGCCGTCGAAGACGGGTGCGAGTTCGGGAGGGATGGTCTTCACGGGGTATCCCTTGGTTCCCATATCCATTTCAAAGGGAGGGTGGTCCGTGGTTGTCAAAACGACGTCGAAGCTCGGCTGGTCGGGATCGATTGTCCGGAGGACGAAGCGATAGAGGTATTCGTCCAGGACGCCCCAATCGGTCCATTCCACGTTCCCGAGCGCTTCCTGGATATGAGGCGCGCCGTAGGTTTCCTCGAACCCCTGTTCACGCGCGAAGTCGCCGATGCGCTGCCAGGTCAGAAGACCGCCGTAGAAAAGGCGTGTTCGGTACCCGAGGCGCCTGAACTCGGCTGCAATCGACGACGGGTAGGGGCTCCGTGCGGACGGTTGATAGTTGATTTCCACGCCGGTCGTATAGGGGATGCTCGTGAGGAGGGCCGAGAACGACTGCATGGTAAAGTGTGCCGCGGGAAGGAAGTTTGTCACGCTCAGACCCTCGCGGGAAAGCTCGCCGAGGTTGTTCATCAGCTCCAGAGAGGCGAACCGCGGCTCAAGGGGCCAGCTGTCGAAGCTTTCTATGCAGATCAGCACGATATGGCGGGGAGGCTTGTTTTTTGCGCCCGCCGCAACGCGGCGCATATAGTCGTCGAGATTCCCCTGCGGCGCGTTGACGGGCAGAACGGCCCGGGCCGCCCTGCGCACGTCACTGTCGGGAAGATAGGTGTTAATTCCCGTCCTGCCCGAATAGATCAAATGGTCCAGGAAGGCGCGTTCCAGGGCCATGAAAGGGTTCGGGGCCGACTTGTTCAGCAACTCGTCGCTCGTCAC
>JAJXTW010000054.1 GCA_021783455.1 Nitrospirota bacterium
CGGGGGAGGTTCTCAAGTGGGAAAAGGGACCGCGTCGCGACATTGTTCTTCTCAATTCCGCGGCTGGTCTGGTCGCATCCGGCAAGGCTGTCGATTTCACGGAAGGCATCAAGGTCGCGGCGGAATCGATCGACTCCGGCTCCGCGATGAAGAAGCTGGAGCAGTTGAAGGCGTTTACGAATAAATGACAGGATCCAGGAACAAGGGGCAAGGGGCCAGTAAACCATTCTGACCCGGACCCCGGACCCTATTATCCTAAAAAGAGCATTTAACCACGGATTAACACGGATAAACACCGTTGATTCAAAGTCCTCAGACAAAAACAAGGAGCGCCAATTGGGTGAAGCTCCCGTTCGAAATAAATTATTGATTTAAGGCCTTAACCGTGTTCATCTGTGGTTCCAACTGCCGTTTGTAGGATTATGATCTTAGACGACATTATTGCGAATAAACGAGAGGAACTGGCTGAGACGAAACTCCGGCACCCTCTCTCCGAAATCAAAGCCAAGGCAGCCGACGCCGGGCCGGTGCGGGGTTTTGGGAAAGCCCTGGCAGCGGGCCCCGGGATCAAGCTGATTGCTGAGGTGAAGAAGGCATCGCCGTCAAAAGGCGTCATCCGCGAGGATTTCGATCCTGTTCAGGTCGCGCGGACCTACAAAGAGTCGGGTGCATCCTGTCTTTCAGTTTTAACGGAGCAAAGGTTTTTTCAGGGGAAGCTGGAGTATCTCGATGCGATCCGGAAGGTTCAGGACCTTCCGCTCCTTCGCAAAGACTTTATCATCGACGAGTACCAGATCCACGAAGCGCGCGCAGCAGGGGCTGATGCGATCCTGCTGATCGCGGCCTGTCTGGAGAGGGACCAGCTGCAAGATTATCTCGGGATCGCGCAACGGCTCGGCCTCGACGTTCTGGTCGAGTCGCATACGTATAAAGAGCTGGACAAGTCGCTTCTTTCCGGTGCAACGCTCGTGGGGGTCAATAACCGCGACCTGACCACGTTCACGGTCAGTTTGCAGACCACGCTCGACCTCCTGAAGGACATCCCCGACGACCGGACGGTGGTGAGCGAAAGCGGCATCAAGACGCGGGATGATGTGATGAAACTACAGCTGGCCGGAGTGGACGCCATCCTCGTGGGCGAGAGCCTGATGCGGGAAAAGGACATCGGGAAAAAAGTGAAAGAACTGCTCGGTGAAGCATAAGTTCAAATGTCAAAGCTCAAAGTTCAAATGTCTAATGTCAAGGTAAACCATTTTGGCGCCTTGGTTATTTGAGCTTGATTTGATATTTGGATTTTGACATTTGAACTTTCAGAGGAGATTATGATAAAAATAAAAATCTGCGGCATCACCAATCTGGAAGACGCGCTTGCGGCAGCTGATGCCGGCGCCGACGCGCTGGGGTTCAATTTTTACAAAAAGAGCCCGCGGTGCATCGATCCGGAAAAGGCGGCTGAGATCATTGCCCAGCTTCCACCCTTTGTGATGCCCGTCGGGGTCTTCGTGAACGAGCACGAAGAGCGGATCAACGAGATCCAGCAGCTTACCTGTTTGCAGGCCATCCAGCTTCACGGAGACGAGAGCCCGGAGTTCTGCCAGCGATTCGGCGGGCGGGTGATCAAGGCCTTCCAGATGAAAGACAAGGAGAGCATCAAGCATATGGCCCACTACCGCGTCGGCGCGTTCCTGCTCGACAGTTACCGCGACGGACTCCGGGGCGGGACCGGCGTGGCTTTCGACTGGCACCTGGCCGTGGTGGCCAAAACGTTCGGCAAGGTGATCCTTGCAGGCGGGCTCACCCCCGAGAATGTGGCAGAAGCCGTGAAACTGGTCCAACCCTACGGCGTCGACGTGGCGGGCGGCGTGGAGAAGGAAATAGGGATCAAGGACCACGCAAAGATCAAAAAATTCATTTTCGAAGTTCGGAGGGCGTCGCGACATGAGCATGCCGGATAAAAAAGGGCACTACGGCATCTACGGCGGGAAATTCGCTCCCGAAACGCTCATGCCTGCGCTTGCAGAACTCGAGGCCGCCTATCTTGCTGCGAAAAAAGACAAGGAATTCACGGCCGAGCTCGAGTTTTACAACCGGGAGTTCATCGGCCGTCCCACGCCGCTTTATTTCGCGCGGAGGCTGACGGACCATCTCGGCGGCGCGAAGATCTACTTGAAGCGCGAGGACCTCTGCCACACGGGCGCTCACAAGATCAACAACTCACTGGCCCAGGTCCTGCTCGCAAAGCGCATGGGTAAGACCCGCGTTGTAGCAGAAACCGGCGCGGGCCAGCACGGTGTAGCCACAGCCACGGCCGCGGCCATGTTCGGCCTCGACTGTGAAGTCTACATGGGCACCGACGACGTGGCACGCCAGTCCCTGAACGTGTTCCGCATGAAACTCCTGGGCACCGTTGTACGGCCCGTGGACCTCGGCAGCAAAACCCTCAAGGACGCGATCAACGAGGCCATGCGGGACTGGATCACGAACGTGGCCAATACGCACTATGTGCTCGGCACGGTCTTCGGCCCTCATCCTTTTCCCATGATGGTTCGGGATTTTCAGTCCGTGATCGGCCGCGAGGCCAAGAAGCAGATCATGAAGTTCGAGGGCAAGCTTCCGGACGCGATGATCGCCTGCGTGGGCGGAGGGTCCAACGCCATGGGACTGTTCTATGAATTTCTCGAGGAGCCTTCGGTTAAAATGTACGGCGTCGAGGCAGGCGGCCTGGGCATCGAGCGCGGCAAGCACGCGGCGCGGTTCGCGGGCGGCTCGCTCGGCGTGCTGCAAGGCTCCAAGACCTTCATCCTCCAGGACGAGGACGGCCAGATCGAACTGACCCATTCCGTGTCCGCCGGCCTCGATTACGCGGCCGTGGGGCCGGAGCATGCCTTCTATCACGATTCCGGCCGCATCGAGTACACCTATGCCGTCGATGAAGAGGCCATGGAGGCCTTCGACCTGTTGTCCCGCCTCGAAGGCATCATTCCTGCGCTTGAGAGCGCCCACGCCGTCGCCTATTGCCTGAAACTTGCGCCCACGCTCGGCAAGGACAAGGTCGTTGTCGTGAACCTCTCGGGCCGCGGGGATAAAGATGTGATGCAGGTGGCGAAGATCAAAGGCGTGGAGCTGTAGGAAATGAAGAATTATGAATTAAGCATTAGGAATTAAGTAAGAATGAGGAATAAAATCTCGGACGGACAAGCGAACCCATGTCACGAATAAAAAATACCTTCAATCGTCTTAAGAAAAAGAACGAAACTGCGCTCATTCCCTACATCATGGCGGGGGACCCGGACCTTGCAACAACCAAGACGCTTATTCTTGAGATGGAAAAGGCGGGTTGTGACATCATCGAAATCGGCGCGCCGTTCTCCGATCCGCTTGCCGACGGCCCGACGATTCAGAAAGCCGCGATCCGGTCCCTCAAGAACCATACCAGCATCGCCGACGTGCTCGGCCTGGTTGCCGATGTGCGTACAACGAGCAAAATCCCGCTTATTCTCATGACCTATTACAACCTGATCTTTCACTACGGGGAAGAGCGCTTTGTGAACGACGCCGCTTCCGCGGGGCTCGACGGAGTGATCCTGCCCGACCTTCCCCCGGAAGAGGCGACGGTGCTTATTCCACTGGCAAAAAAGGCGGGACTGGACACGATCTTCCTGCTTGCTCCGACGAGCACCGAGGACCGGATCAAGCTCGTGTGCAGGGTCAGCCAGGGATTTGTCTACTACGTGTCGCTGACCGGCGTTACCGGCGCGCGCGCCGGGGCTGTCCAGAGCTCTATCGAGGAATCCCTGAAGAAGATCAAGGCCGCCACGGACAAGCCTGTCGCCGTCGGATTCGGCATTTCCACGCCCGCCCAGGCCGCGCAGATAGCGCATTGGGGCGCGGACGGGGTGATCGTGGGCAGCGCGCTCGTCAAGGTGATCGAAGAACATGTTGGTACGCCCGAACTGCTCGTACGCGCCGTGGAGTTTGCACGGACGCTGAAACAGGGAGTGCTTGCAGGACATGGGAATTAAAACCGGAAAAACAAAACGACCTCGTAAAACCGGCGCAGCTCTTGTTCGGACAAAGCGCCCCTCCTCCCCGGGCAAGCCTGTCGTGGAGCCTCCCCGAAGCCGCGCCTCCCTGCGCGCGGAGTTACAGACCCTCAAAAGACTGGTCCTGCTCCAGAAAGTCAAGCAGGCACTTCTCAGCAACAGAAAGACCGGCAAGGCCGAAGTGGATAAGCTCCTTGCCGATTATCTCAAAGTCATCCTGACCCTTACCAAAACACGCGCCGGCTCCATTCTGATCCATGAGGGGAAGGAGCTGGTTTTCCGCGCCAGCCTCGGGCCCGGATCCCGGCAATTGATCGGGAGGCGCCTGGCCCATGACGAAGGAATCGCCGGGTGGGTGTTCCGGAACGGCAAGACCTGTTTGAGCCCCGAGGTTTCGCGCGATCCGCGCTGGAGCAGCAGGATCAGCGCCGAGCTTCGCTTCCCGACCCAGAATATCCTTGCCGCACCGCTCAGGACGGCGGAGCGGGTGATCGGCGTTGTGGAAATCATCAACAAGAAGGACGGCAAACCCCTTTGCAGGGACGACAAGGAGATGCTCGAAACCCTGGCGGGCCAGCTCGCGCTGGATGTCGCCTATGCCGAACTCCTGGCCGAAAGCTTGAGGGAGTCGCAGCGCAGGACAACGCAGATGGAGCTTGCCCTGGTGCTGAACTCCTCCCTGAACCAGCACGACGTCCGCATCCAGGCCATCGAAGCGGTGACGAAGCTTCTGGACGCGGAAGTCGGTTCGCTGCTTCTGGTGGATGAAAAGACGAAGGACCTTTTTTTCGAGGTCGCCCTCGGCGAGAAGGAAGAACAGGTCAAGCTGATGCGCCTGAAAATGGGGGAGGGGATCGCGGGATGGGTCGCGGCGAACGACCAGCCGGCGCTCATCAACGATGTGCAGAACGATCCCCGCTATTTCCGGAGAGCGCAGGCCATCACCAATTTCATCACGCGGAACATGGTGTGCGTGCCCATTCGTTCCAGGGGCATGGTGGTCGGCGTGCTTGAGGCCATCAACAAGAAGGGCGGGGGGCTCTTTACCGGGGAAGACCTCGAGGACTGCTGGACGCTTTCAAACGAGGTCGCCATTGCCCTGGAGAACTCCGGCCTCTATGCTGAACTGAAAGAGACCTTTGTGAACACGGCTGAAGCGCTGGCAGCGGCGCTCGAAAAGAAGGACCCCTACACGGGCGGCCATATCAAGCGGGTGGTCGAATACAGTATGGCGATCGCGCAGCATATGGAGTTACCGCTCACGGACCTGGAAGAACTGCGGCTGGCCGCTGTTCTGCATGATATCGGCAAGATCGGCATCCGGGACAGCGTGCTCCTGAAACAGGCCCGGCTGGACCAGGGAGAGATCGCCCACATGCGGGAGCATCCGCTCGTGGGCGAGGACATCCTGGGACATATTGAACAGATGAAAAAGGTCCGGAAAATCATGCGCGCCCACCACGAAAAATGGGACGGCAGCGGCTATCCTGACGGGTTGAGGGGGGCGGATATCCCCCTCCATGCAAGGATCATTGCGGTCGCAGACACCTTCGATGCCATCACCACGGACCGGCCGTACCGAAGGGCCGCGGATTGGAAAACCGCAGTCGAGGAGATCGAGCGGTGCTCCGGCGCGGACTACGATCCTGCGGTCGTTCAGGCCTTTGTCCGGGCGAGCGCGGCAGGCGACATTACGATTTTGAACAACAGATAGGAGATGGAATAAATCCCAGAATACAAATGCCAAATACCAAATAATTTTCAAATCTCAAAATGCAAAATTCCAGACGTTTCATTTTTGGTTGTTGAGCTTTGGTGCTTATTTGAAATTTGGTGATCGAGATTTGGTGCTTAAAAAGGGGGACATTCATGGCAGACATACAAACACAGCTGTTTTCCCGGTTCGGCAAAAAGATTCCCGCAAACACCGTTCTCTTCCAGGAGGGCGACGTCGGCGACAACATGTTCATTATCCAGTCCGGAAGGGTCAAGATCAGCAAACGGATCCGCGGCGTGGAGAAAACCCTTGCGACCCTCGAAAAGGGGGAATTCCTGGGCGAGATGGCCATCCTGAACGACAAGCCGCGTTCCGCATCAGCAGAGACGCTTGAAGAATGCGAGATGCTGGTCATCGACCGGAAGACCTTCGATGCCCTGATCCGCGGAAACGCGGAGATCGCCGTGCGGTTCATCAAGCGGCTCGCGGACCGGCTGCGCGAGACCAACGACCAGATGGAAGCGCTTATGATCAAAGACAACACAAGCCGTCTCGTAAGCATCCTCGCCAAGCATGTGCGGGAGCGGAAGGCCGCCGGCGAATTCACGATGACCATTGAAGACCTCGGGGGCCTTGCCGGCATAGAAGCCGCGCAGGCCCGGTCGATCCTGGAGAAACTTGCCAGCGTCCGGATCGTCGAAGTCGTGGGCGAAAAGGTCCATATCAGGGACCAGGAACAGATCGATCGGCTGCTGCGCTATCTTGAAATGAGAGAGATCTTCGGGGAAATGGCGTAAGAGGCGAGAGTTGGAAAAAGTAGGCAGTAGTCAGGAGACAGGAGGCAGTAGACATGAGTCCAAAAACCGGCAAACGCGCTGGAATATACATCGCATTGATAGTGGCGTCGGTCCTGTCGATCTTTCACCTGGTCAATGCCAGGTTCTTCGAGGTCCTGGAAGAGAAGACCCTCGACATGCGGTTCACCATGCGGGGAAAGATCGCTCCGGGCCCCGAGACCGTGATTGCGGCCATCGATGAGAAGAGCATCAACAAGCTGGGACGTTTTCCCTGGACCCGGTCGATGTGGGCGCGCGTCGTGGACCGTCTCACGGAAGACGGCGCCAAGGTTATCGTGTTCGACGTGTTCTTTACGGAGCCCGAGAACGTGGAGTCCGACGACCTGCTGCAGCAGGCCATACGGCGAAGCGGCCGCGTGGTCCTGCCGTTGGTATTCGATTTTTCCGAAGCCGGGTTCAAGGAATCGGGCTTTACGAACAAGAAGGTGGAAGTCATGGTTCCTTCCTCCTATGCGGTGGTCAGGCATGCCGACGACTCCCCATTTCCCTTGCAGGCCAAGATGGTTTTGCCGCCTCTGTACCGGTTCTCTTCCGTTGCCAATACGATGGGGCACATCAATATGATCCCCGACAATGACGGTACGCTTCGATGGGAGATGCTCGCGATCGGATACCAGGGCGATTACTACCCGCCGATCGGACTCCAGGCAGTCCGGCTTTACCGCGATCTGAAAAACGAGGACATGTCGTTCGACCGGCAGGGGGGCGTCACCCTCGGCGACACCTTCATCCCCACTGATGAATACGGACGGATGCTGATCAATTACCGCGGGCCGGACAGGACCTTTCCCATGTACTCGATCTCCGATATTCTGGACCGGACGATGCCTGCGGGAACCTTCAAGAACAAGATCGTGTTGATCGGCGCAACGGCCATCGGCATCTATGACCTTCGCGTCACGCCCTTCTCATCGAACATGGCGGGAATCGAGAAACATGCGAGTGTGGTGGACAATATTCTCCACAAGGACTTCATCTACCGCACCGAGGCGAGCGTCTATCTCCTGATCTTCTTTTTTGCGATCGCCCTCGGTATAACCATCCCCCGGCTCGGCGCCAAGGCGGGCGTGGCCCTGTTCCTTGCTCTCTTCGCCGGCTACCTGGGGATCGTGTACTACCTGTTTGTTGCCAAGGGAATCTGGTTTAATCTTGTGTACCCCGCGTCCGCGCTGTTTTTCGGATACACGAGCCAGACCGCCTACCGGTTCTTCATGGAGGAGCGCCGGGCCCGGGACATTCGCAAGATGTTCTCGAGCTACGTTTCGAAACGGATCGTCGACGAACTCATCCGGGACCCCAGCAAGGCAAAGCTCGGCGGCGACCGCAAGGAGATCACGGTGCTCTTTTCCGATATCCGGGGCTTTACCACGTTCTCCGAGAAACATCAGCCCGAGGAAGTGGTCTCGCTCCTGAATGAATACCTGGGCGCCATGACGGAAATCGTGTTTGAGCACGAGGGGACGCTGGATAAATTCGTGGGAGACGCGATTATGGCGCTCTGGGGAGCGCCCATAGGCCAGCCGGACCATGCGGAGCGCGCGGTCAAGTGCGCCCTGGCCATGATCGATAAGCTCAAGCAGCTGCAGGCAAAGTGGGCGTCGGAGGGGAAATACGTCATCGACATCGGCATCGGGATCAACACCGGCGACATGGTGGTGGGCAACATGGGGGCCGAGGGAAAGAAGATGGACTACACCGTGATCGGCGACAATGTGAACCTCGGCGCGCGCTTAGAAGGCTTGACAAGAAAGTATAATAATCATATCATCATATCGGAATATACCTACGGGAAGGTCAAAGACATCGTCGTGGCAAAAGAACTTGATTCCGTGACTGTCAAGGGAAAAGAAAATCCCGTGGTGGTGTATGACCTCGTTGGGTTGAAATAACAATCAGGCGGGCGACCGTCTACCGCATATTTGGGATGCTCAGGGGAGGGTGAATGAAGGTAAAAATATTGGGGTGCTCCGGTTCCGAAACCATCGGCCACATGCCGCCCGGCTTCCTCGTCAATGAGGTCCTGATGCTTGATGCCGGCACGATCACCGCTGCGCTGAGCATTGAAGCGCAGAGCAAGATCACCGACATTCTCATCAGCCACACGCATCTTGATCACATCAAGTCGCTTCTGTTCCTGGCGGACAACATTATCGGCCGCATCAAGAAGCCCGTGAACATCCGCGCAATCCCGAAAGTCATCGACGCGATCCGGAAACACCTGATGAACGACCTTATCTGGCCCGATTTCACCAGGATCCCGACGCCGAAAAATCCCGTACTGGCCTATGCGCCGATGCCGGTCAACAAGACGGTGAGCATAGCAGGATTGAAGGTGAAGGCAATTCCGATGAACCATCCGGTTCCCGCGGTGGGGTTCCTGGTGAGCGACGGCAAATCGTCGTTTCTGTACAGCGCGGACACCGGCCCGAACGAGGGGCTCTGGAAGGAGGCGGCAAAGGCCAAAAACCTTTCTGCGATCATTGTCGACACCTCCTTTCCGAACAGCCTGGACGGCATTGCCACGCTGAGCGGACACTTTACCCCGGGCCAGCTGCACCGGGATCTTGCCAAAGCGCGGGTCGCCAATGACGTGCCGATTTACATCTACCACGTAAAGCCGGTCCATAAGAAGAAGGTGATCAGCGAGCTCAAAGGTCTGGGCAGGAAAAACGTGAAGATACTCGTGGAAGGAAAGACGTACCATTTTTAAGCTCCAAATAGCAAAATCCAAATTGCAAATAAGCTCCAAAAAATCAAATTACAAGATTTTAAACTGTTTTTGATTTTCGGTTATTGTTGTTCTGAACATTATTTGTGATTTGATGCTTGAGATTTGGTGCTTTTTTTAAAGGAGCATCATGGCCTGGTTTAAGAAAGAACGACCCGAGAGCGCTGCGCAGGAAGCGCCTGCCAAGAAAGTAAAGATCCCCGAAGGGCTCTGGATCAAGTGCGACAACTGTAAAGAGATCATCTACCGCAAGGAAGTCGATAAAAACCTCAAGGTCTGTCCCAAGTGCGATTATCACTTTCGCATCTCGGCGTCGGAGCGGCTGCCCTATCTTGTCGACGAAGGCAGTTTCCTTGAGGTGGAGGACGGTCTTTCACCCAAGGATTTTTTGAATTTTAAAGACTATAAGGACAAGCTCAAGAACAGCCGCAAAAAAACGGGGCTCAAGGACGCAATCATCTCCGGCGAGGCGAAGATCGGCGGCAAGCCCGTTTCGGTCGTCGTCATGGACTTCAACTTCATGGGGGGCAGCATGGGTTCCGTGGTCGGCGAGAAGATCGCCCGGGCCGTGGAACGGGCCATTGAGAAGCGGACGGCCTTTGTTTCGGTCGCGTCGTCGGGGGGCGCGCGCATGCAGGAGGGGATCCTCTCGCTCATGCAGATGGCAAAGACGTCGGCTGCCGTGGCGCGTCTCGGTCAGGCCGGACTTCCGTTCATCTCTGTTTTGACGGACCCGACCTTCGGCGGGGTCACGGCAAGCTTCGCCATGCTCGGAGACATCATCGTTGCCGAACCGAAGAGCCTCATCGGTTTTGCCGGGCCCCGCGTCATCGAACAGACGATCAAACAACAGCTCCCCGGCGGGTTCCAGCGGGCCGAGTTCCTGCTCGAACACGGCATGATCGACATGATCGTGCCGCGCAAGGATCTCCGCGCTACGCTCGCCAGGATCCTCGACTTCTTCGCCGCATAAAGGTCCGCGATGGCCGGCATGGCAAAAACGATAATTCTCCTGGGGGCCGTTCTGATCGTCGTGGGGATCATTCTGCTCCTGCTGCAGAAAACGCCGTTCCTGGGGAAGCTTCCCGGCGACATCCTGATCGAGCGGAAAAACTTTACCTTCTATTTTCCGCTGGCCACGAGCATCATCATCAGCATCATCGTCAGTCTTATCCTGTATCTCATCGGGAAGTTCAGGTAGCAGGCATGACGCTGTCCCTCCTCCTGTTCCGCCGTCCCGCTCCCGTTGCCGGCATTGCCGGACCACGAACGAGGTTGCGTCCATGACCGATGATGCAGTTGTGAAACGATCAGCCCTCCTGATAGCCGCACTGGCGGCGTTCCTTACTCCCTTCATGGTATCGTCCATCAATATTGCCCTGCCGTCGATCGGGCGGGAGTTTCACATGAGCGCCGTTGCCATGAGCTGGGTGCCGACGGCGTATCTGCTGTCCGCGTCAGTGTTCCTCGTGCCGTTCGGCAGGATTGCGGACATCTACGGCAGAAAAAAGATATTTTCCTACGGCATCAGGATCTATACGTTTTCCGCCCTGCTCCTTGCCCTCTCGCCGTCGGCGGACTTTCTGATCGGTTTCCGGGTTTTGGAGGGGTTCGGGGGAGCGATGATCTTCGGCACGGGCGTCGCCATCGTCACCTCTGTTTTTCCGCCCGCGGAGCGGGGCAGGGTGCTCGGAATCAATGTGGCGGCCATCTACCTGGGGCTCTCCCTTGGCCCCTCGTTCGGAGGATTCCTGGCCCAGCAGCTGGGCTGGCGAAGCATTTTCCTGACGAACATCCCAATCGGCCTTATCGTGATCTACCTGATATCGGCAAAGCTTCCTGGCGAGTGGGCGGGATCTCGCGGAGAAAAATTCGACGGCATCGGCGCGGGAATCTACGGCATCACCCTGGCGGCGTTCATGTTCGGGCTTTCGCGCCTGCCGGACCGCACCGGCATGCTGCTCACCGCGATCGGCATCGCCGGTATGGCACTCTTTGTCCGCTGGGAGAGGAAGGCCGGAAGTCCGCTCCTCGACATGAATCTTTTCGCCGACAATACGGCCTTCGCTTTTTCAAACCTTGCCGCCCTGATCAATTACAGCGCGACCTTCGCCGTCACGTTTCTCATGAGCCTGTATCTCCAATACATCAAGGGATATACTCCGCAGCATGCGGGCCTGATCCTCATTGCCCAGCCCGTGGTGATGGCGCTCTTTTCTCCTCTTGCCGGCCGGCTTTCTGATAAAATAGAGCCGAGGATCGTTGCTTCCCTCGGCATGGGGTTCACGGCGGCCGGCCTTTTTCTGTTCACGCGGATCAGCGGCGGGACGCATGTGGCGTTCATCGTCGCCGGGCTGCTCCTCCTTGGATTCGGGTTTGCCCTGTTCTCCTCGCCCAACACGAATGCGGTGATGAGCTCCATCGACAAACGTTTTTACGGCGTGGGGTCTGCAACGCTCGGCACGATGCGGCTCACCGGCCAGATGCTCAGCATGGGGATCGCCATGGTTCTCTTCGCGATCCACATCGGGAGCGCCCGCATCACGCACGAAAACCATCCGCAGTTCCTGGCCAGCATGAAAACGGCGTTTACGATCTTTTCCGCCCTCTGTTTCGGGGGCATCTTCGCGTCCCTTGCACGAGGAAAGGTGAGGTGATCCATGGACCGCAGAAAATTTCTCAAGCTGGCGGCATTAACCGGTGCGGGACTTTCGATCCCGAGCGGGCTGAACGTTCTTGCCGGGGCGGCAGCAACACGGCCCGATCTCGCTGTCGCGCACGGCCTGTCCCCGGGAAATACCGTCAAAGCCGCCATCGACGCTGGGCGGAATCAATAAGTTCATCTCCCGCGGAGATATCGTTGTGATCAAACCGAACATCGGCTGGGACCGGACTCCGGAACAGCCGGGGGAAACTAAAACTTTGCCGTAAACCGCGCCCCCACGATCACCGCATTATCAAGCGCCGGATCAGTCCCCGGATTGATGATGTACTGGACATCGGGCTGAACTGCGAGCCACGGCAACAGGTTGTCGCTGTACGTCAGTTCGAAAGCCGTTTCCGACGCATCGGAGGGATTAACGGCTTTCCTGTAGGTGCCGGAATTGTGCGCTCCTTCGACGCCGAGTCCCAGCCTGCCCTGGTCTTGGCCGGGAAACAGACCGGTATAGACCGCTCCCGCGCTCCAGGCATAGTCAAATCGATTGACATCGCCGCTGGCCATGCCGAAACGAATAAACGTCGTCAAACCCCGGTTGTCATGGCCGGGTTCCTGGTAGATCCGGCGTTCGGCAAGGACATACAGGCCTTCGCTGCGCCGCTTGATCGGATTGCCGGAGCTGTCAACTTCAGCGAAGTCATCGAATTTCTTCGTATACTCCCAGACGCCAACACCGATTTTCCCCGTTGGCGATTCTCCGCCCGGCAGATAGTCGGCCTCACCAACTATCAAGGCGCCGTCACTGTGATCAAAGCGAATACGGGTCCCCTTGGGATTGGCGGGATCGCCGGGCACGCCGTCCAGAACGACGGCCTGCACGCAGAAATCACGATTCAACAGCACTTTGAAGCGGAGGCCGACCGAGGTAACCGGGAAAATAGACGGCCCATTCTCTCCCGACTGTCCCAGGTCCGTGCCGATCCCGAAGGTGGGACGAAGAAATAATCCGCTGGAATCGGTGACATAAAACTCGGAGTTCAAGTCATACAGCCCCGCCAGGACGGAGAGCCGGTCGTTCATGAAATTTTGCTGAACCCAGGCTTCATAGAGCTTGGCGCCGGGGGTCCGCACTTGTATGTTGTCAACGCCCTCGGCATCGTTTACGAGCGTCGAACCCGGCCGTGAACCATTATTGTTCAGAAAATAGATCAGTGCCGTGGTGCCTTTGGAATTAAACAGCTTTTCACCATCAATTGAGAGCTTGATATCAAGATTATCCAGAGTCTCGGTCCCTGTTTTTGCGCCGCCCGTCGTATTGCTCATTACATCGAATTTATAGACGATATCGGCGCCGATGCCTTTGTTCAAGAGCGAGGTGCGCACCCCGCCCCAGTCTTCCGTCAGCGTGCTGTTCTTGTAACCGGTATCATCATCGGCAAAAACAGAGGAAGAGAAGAATATACACCCCAGGGCAGTGCAGGCGAGGGCGGCGCACAGGCATCGTCTGCAAAGCGTCATGCGGCTCCTCGTTGAATTGGCATTCTGCATTTAAAGCCCCTCTCAGTATTGCTGCTGTTCAGCCGCTGATCCTGCCGGTGTCTCTTCCAGATATCGAGAATGATGATGAACAGGTCGTTCCGCTTTCTCATCACTTTGATGCTGAGGTATTATGCCAGCACGGTTTCATTACTTCAAGCGTTTATCTTACAGTTGCATATTTTCAAAGGTGAGTTGATAGGTTGAAAAAAGCTGTGCGAATCTAATGAAGTTTCCATTCTTGGCAACACTTCAATTAGCAAACTGTATTCGATAACTGAGGTAGGATGGAAAAAATGGACACCAAAGTCAGGTAAAATTTATAGACGGAGGTGTCAGGATGAAGGGGATTCCGCAGGGAAGGTATACGAAGGAGTTTCGAGAAGAAGCGGTCAAGCTGGTC